>NZ_CP015109.1:300000-600000 GCF_002082015.1 Sporosarcina ureae
TATGTGGCATAAAATCGCACTTACTGTTACTTACCATTTTTTCTGGATGCTTCTGGCGTAGCGTATATTCTATGACTGTACCTATTTGTCCAAAAACCTATTTCATCAATCTATTATATAAAACAAATTATTTTCTTGTAATACTTTTTCAGCTACATTAACTATGGAAATTCTACTGTCATGTAGTTGTTCCATGTCGGTAATTTTCATCATAGTGTAAGCCATCACTTCAGGTGCAATGAATTCATCTGGATGGCTCAGAACGATTATTGCTTATCACAACATCCCTCGCTTCTATTTTTCAAACAGTAGAACTGATATAGTAGTAAATGAAACTAATTGCAGCAGATTAGTTACTAGTCACAGATAATTAGTATTCATATCGTATTATTTAGTTTACATAATATTATTATTTTTATTGTCTTATGTGAAACTCTTACTATACCTGCTACACTCAACTAAACTAGGACCCCGAATTATATATCTTAAACGTTTCCATTTTGCGATAAAAAATTGTTTGCTTCACAATAATGAAACGTAAATAGTCGTCTCATTGCATTTTTAACACTACCTTTCCTGTAGGATGTTGTCTTTCTTTATAGCTAAGATCACCTATCTTATGGAAATATAGTTCATATGTATATAGGCTAAGACAAAACTTGATAATATGAAAAAACCGCGTGTGTCTAAGTTACGATGAACTTCGTTTTCACGCGGTTTTAACTTTGCTTATTTATTAATTGTAATAGATTTCCCACTTATTTTGCAGCTATTTTTCACTTTTCCTTCGTATACAATCTGAACCGATTCTAGCGTAATGCGTTTTCGACGACAACAAAAGCTACTCTTTTATACGAGTCGATTCTCCAATGATTCGATCGCCAATTTTAGCGCAATCAAGCGACGCTCATTCACCGTTTTCTGAGGACTACCATCCTTTGCTTTGGCTAATTGTTTTTCGATAGACGGAACGATACTTTGCAAAACTTTCTTGGATTGTAAGATCTCTTCTTTGTTATGGAAAAAGTCTATATCGCGCCAAACGTCATGTAGGCTCTCCAACCCGACTTGTATAGCGTCACGTCGTTTTTTCACTAATGCTGTATTAGAACCTTTTTCTGTCATACTTGTATAAGCATTCGAAAGCTTAGTCAAAGTGGACTCTAAAGAGTTAATGGACAGTTCTTGGACTTCTTGGCTAACCGTTTTCATATTAGAACCTCATCTTTCATTTCAAAATATTTAAAGGTTAGTAGTTTTTATACTGACACTCTTCATTCGAGTTGCAGGCGTGCCAGCCCTTTTCCGCTATTGCTACTATTTAGGCTGTGAACTCCCTATCCTTTGCACTTGGTAAAATGAAAGTTACGCTATTTTAATCGGTGTTTCTTTCACAATTTTATAAACTACTATAGCCGTAATCGTGGCTATAACGAATGATGCGATGATCGCCACTACAACATTAGGTACCGGAATATCAAAGTTGAATAATCCCATCAATGGTTTAGGTGTGTCGAACGACCATAGCAAATCATATAAAGATACTACTACGACTGCAACTATAATGGTTACAAATCCTCCAAGCCCTCCATAACGATAAAACCCTAATCCAATTAGCCATCCAACTAGAAAATAGATCATGACTACGAAGAAATAAGAGACACTAGTCAGTAACCAACTGTTTACTCCAAGTGAGGATAACACAACTTCTTTGAATACGTTGATGTTCAATACATGTACTATCCACGTTAGAATCGTTGTTAGACCTATGACAGTAATTGCTAAGCCTATCGCTGAAAGCAACGCTCCTTGAAAATACGACTTTCTAGTAACGCCATATTTCACATACGTTGTGAGGAATACGGAGCTTGAAATGATCCCACACACGAGCATAAATATTGTAGTTGTTTGAAATGTAAATGTTAGTAACGAAATGGACCTGATATCTGGTTCATCGAGGAACCAAACAATTGCAAAGTACGCAACATACACAATGGGCAAATACCACGCTACCCATTTCATTTGGACTAAGTACAGGTCAGCACCTATTTTCTTTCCCATCGCGTTCATTTTACTCTCCCTCCTTTGTTAAATGAATAAATAATTCATGAAGTGAAACATTTCCTATTTCTAGTTCTTTTCGTTTTATTTCGTCTTCTTTTTCTTTCGTTAATTCTCCGTACAACATCATCGATTTCGTACCGCCTAGCTGTTCTTCATTTAACACATGAAGTCCGGCGACCACTTCTACTACATCACTAGTTGGACCTGTAACAGAATATCCTCTTTCTAAAAGAGTGTCCACTTCCTCTTGAAGTATTAATGTACCTTGATGAATAATAAGCACTTCGTCAAATAGGTATTCCATTTCTGAGATTAAATGGGTAGATAAAATGAAAATTCGGGGATTGCGTGCTTGCTCTTCTAAAACTTCATTGTAAAAAATTTCACGTGTTGGGGCATCCATTCCTTGATAGGCTTCATCAAAAATCGTGATGGGCGTTTTACTCGCTAGCCCAATTGTTACATTAAAAGCAGATTGCATACCTGCCGATAACTTTCGTAATGGTTTGTTGGTTGGGAGGTGAAATAGCTGAACCAATTGTTCCGCATACTTTCGATCAAATGTAGGACGGTAGCGCTCGGCTAGATCAAAATATTTACTGATTGTGTCATGATGATCTTTGTAATCTGTTTGATGAACAAACATTACTTGAGACATTGCATTCTCGTTTTCAAATATGTTCTCTCCATCTATTTTCATTTCTCCACTCGTTGCCTTCCGATAAGCGGCTATTACAGATAGTAAACTCGTTTTTCCAGCACCATTGCGCCCGATCATTCCATAAATCTTTCCGTTCTCCAACGTGAAGTTAATATCTAATAACGCTTCAAATTCGTTATACGAAACACTTATGTTACTTGCCTCTACTTTTCTAGTCATCCTCTACACTCCCTTTCAACTTTTCCATTATTTTCACGATATCGTGATCTACTAACTTGAGTTTTTTCGCTTCTTTTAACATGGGCAAAACAAATTCCTCAGCGAATCCTTCTCTTCGTTTGAGTACCAATTTTTCTTTTGCGCCTTCTTTCACAAACATTCCCACACCCCTTTTTTTATAAATAATCTCTTCTTCAACAAGGAGGTTAATTCCCTTTGAAACCGTGATGTGATTGATTTTATAAAACTGCACGAGTTGGTTTGTTGATGGAATTTGATCATGTTCTTGTAGTTGATTATTAATAATTTGATCTTCAATCATTTCTTTTATTTGAAGGTAAATAGGCTTTTTATCATCCAAAGATTTACTCATTCCGTATGTCACCTCTTTTCATGATATGCTGTACTTAGCTATATGGTTATATGGTTATGTATATAACCATATAACCAATTAAATTATTAGTCAACTAAAAAAACGATCACTTGGAACATGATCGTTTTTGAATAGTATAAGTTTATTATGATGGAAATAGAAAGTGTTTAGTGTATACTATCCAGCTTAAACTTCACTCCGATTCTTTCGTCTGGTGACAATTGGTTTTTCCATAGTTCATAGCTTTTTTCCATCATTGCCCGGGAAAGTGTTCCTGCTTGTTGATCATCAGCTGATAATGCAAAAGACAGTAACTTATTATAATAATGTAATGAAGCTTCACGGCGAAATGAGCTTTCAAAGTATTTCACTGCCATTTTCACGTAGGCCGGCTCAAAGCTGTTTAACACGAGCGAGAAAAGCGGATTCTCGGATAATCTAGCTAACTCCTTTTGAAGTTTCCAATCATACGATGCAAAAGCTTCCGCCGTGTCTGACAACTCATCTATTTCAGCGAGTAATCCTACTACTTTAGGATAATTGTACAGTACCGCTTTTTGTACATATTGAGGCGTTAACGCAATACGCAATTCCAAAAAATAGAGAACGAATGCATCAGGTACTTGATCAAAGTACTCGATAATATCTACGATGGTTGTAATATTGCCTCTGTTCCAATATTCATTGACAACAGCGCGTTGTCCTTTTCGTAATGTCAGCCAGCCTCCGTGACTCAGACGCTGCAAGATTTCTCGAATAGCGGGCCGTCCTAGTTCATACATCGCTGCTAGTTCTCTTTCCGTTTCGATTTGACTGCCCGCCACATATTCTCCTTGAAGAATTGCTTTAATCAGTTCTTTTTCAACAGTTGTTGTTCGATTCATGGCTAGATCTCCTTTATTCACTACTTACGTACGATTTTCTAAATTTCTAGCAGTATCGCTTTTATCGACTGCTTTTTGATCTTTATACGTTCCAAACGTTTTGTCGATAGCTGTATGTGTAACCCCAAACCAGTAGTTTTCATTTTTAAAATGATGCCAAAGATGTGCTTTCTTTATACGTTTTCCTATTTCGGTACGCGGTTGAACGGGGCGGTGCGCAATATAATGTTTCCATTCATAATACATGAAATAGACGATGATGCCTGCTAGATACGCCACTGTGAATGTAAAGTTACTTGTAATGAAATAAAAAGCAATCGTAAATATGGAAAATCCAGGTAAGCTAAACCAAATTGGCAGAAACAACAGTTTTAAATTTGTTGGATCTACATGATGATCAAAATGTAAACGCTTAATCGTTTTCAATAAAAATGGATGGGTTGGCGTTTTCATATGGAATAAAAATCTATGAATCATATATTCGCTCATTGCATAAGTAGCCATCCCAACAATAAATGAAACCCATACACTAAGAGAGAATGCGTGTAAAAGAGTATAACTAATCAGCGGAATCAATAGCACAAGCATCATCATAATGTCCGAAAACATAAAGAACTCTTTTACATATTTTGTATTCATCAACCGTCCTCCTATCTTATTGTCAATCAATCTATAAAGCATATTAGCTAACCAATTTCATTTGGTAAGACCATAAATAAAATTGGAATTACCAAAATAATATATTGTTCAGAATTAATAGTTAATTTATTTTTTGGAAATGGAAAAGTACTACATAAAGAAGCAAATCTAACGTTTCTTATGCAGTGCTATTTTATTCCTCCATTAATTGATACATGTTATACTACTCAAGCGGCAAGTTACATATAGCAACGAACTTATTTCAGCTAAGGATATCTGCTTCTGGTCGTTGCCAGGGTGGGTATCCTTTGCTGCGTCAAAATACGTTTCATTCATATATACTTTGCATCAGTCTGTTTTTAGAAAGGAAGTAAATTGTGTCTTCATTACAAATTGTTCAAGTACGTTATCCAAAAGCGATGGCTTTCACTCTAATGTTCGGAGCTTTTATTGGGTTATTCGGTGAGACGGCTTTAAATATGGCTCTTACCAATATTATGGCCGACTTCTCGATTAACTCAGCAACTGCACAGTGGTTGACTACGGGGTATTTATTAACGTTAGGTATTCTCGTTCCTGTGTCGTCTCTTTTAATCCGTTGGTTTACAACGAAACAATTGCTCGTTGCGTCTTTAGCCTTTTCAATAGCCGGTTCATTTTTAGCTGGGCTCGCTCCGAGTTTTGCCGTGTTATTTATAGGTCGTGTCGTGCAAGCGATTGGAACAGGAATATTATTACCATTAATGATGAACGTCATTTTATTGATATTCCCGATCTATAAACGCGGTGCCGTTATGGGCGTCATGGGGCTTGTGATCACGACAGCTCCCGCGATTGGACCTGCACTCTCGGGATTAATCGTCGACACACTCGGTTGGTCATACATTTTCTGGGTCAGCCTTTTATTTTATATAGGATTAATCGTATTTGGTCTCAAAAAAATTGACAATGTCTCACAAATCACGAAACCAGCGATCGATATCGTTTCGATTATATTATCAACGGTCGGGTTTGGTGGGGTTATTTATAGTTTAAGTACTATGGCAGAAAATTCTTTAACGTCTGCATACGTATACCTTCCATTATTAGTCGGTTTCGTTTCTCTACTTTTATTTGCGGTAAGACAGTTCAAGATGAAGCAGCCGATGATCAATTTACGTGTGTTTAAATATCCGATGTTCACGTTAGGGATCGTACTATTGTTCATTGGCATGTTTTTAATCTTATCTACTGCCATTTTGCTGCCCTTGTATATGAGAACGTCTTTGCTCGTCAGCGCAGCAGTAGCGGGACTTGTTTTATTACCAGGCAGCGCGTTGAACGCATTGTTGTCTCCAGTCATAGGTATGCTGTCAGACAGATTCGGCGTCAAAACAATATTACCGATCGGCTTCCTATTAACTTCGATTTCGAGTGTATTGTTCATTATCATTATTTCCGCTGAAACGCCTATTTGGCAAGTAGTCATCGCTTTCTTAATATTCTTCGTAGGGATTGCCATGATTATCATGCCTGCTCAAACGAACGGATTAAATGAATTACCGCGCGAACTCTATGCAGATGGTTCGGCTGTCACGAATACTCTCCAACAAATCGCTGGTGCTACGGGAACAGCTTTGGCGATTACATTCATGATACATGGAGAAAACTTATTTCTAGAAGCTTCTCCTAGTGCTTCGTCTGTTGATGTGATTGCAGCGGGTACGAAATATGCATTTTACTTTATCGCAGCGTTTGCTGTTACAGGATTTATTGCGTCTCTGTTTGTGAAACGTGTTCGTGTGTAACCGAGGTACTTCAGTCAGCAAGGGATTCATGAAATAGCGATAACTGATTTCATTACCCTCACACTCACTTTCGCTATGCAGAAAGTTTACTTAAAGTATCAAGTCTAGCTGTTTACGAAGCAACGATAAATTATATCCATTAACAAAAACCCTTCTGCGATGACTCCATCGTAGAAGGGTTTTCTTGTATAGTGACACGTGTTTAAATTAACGATTCCAGATTCAGAGCAACCTCAATATTCGTAATAACCGCTGTCTGAATTCACTACGACCGTATCAAGACCTTGATCTGTCTGAACCGTGAATTTGTATTTTTTATACGTATATTTTTCTCCGCTTTTCTGATCTGTGCCAGTGGCTGTTGACTCGGAGACGAAATGAATCGTAATGTAAGCAGGGTCTTGATACGAATAGTCATAACGCAAAATCTGCTTCACTTCGTCCTTTGTCAGCTCAAAATTACGCTTGCCGATTCCCGTATATTTCAAATCATGTATCTTCCATTTGCCACTTTCTTTTTTAAATATATAGTCAACGAAAGCTCCACCCGAAACTGGTCCCGGTGAATCTAGTAAAATTGTGTTGACGACCAGTTTATCTTTGCTCGGTTGCGAATACTGGAGACGAACCGACAATTCCGATACATAATACGGGAAGAACGATGTATCGCACGCGAAACACACATACGGATAATCGCGCTTCATCTGAATATCTGCAAATCTAGCAGTGGCATATGGCAGTAATTGCGAACGAATTTCACTGAACTTCTTATTCGCTAGGAACCCTCTGATCATCACACCTTCTACTTCAGCTGGTGTACGGTACAGAAGATTCAGTACTTGCGCCTTGCTCACTTTTTCTGTTTCCACAGGCGTAACGCCTACTTTCAATGAACGGCTCAAAAACTCCGCATAATGCGCGCGTGTAACTCGTTTATTGGGCATAAAAATACCGTCATCGCCTTTTGCTATACCATTCTCAAGCAACACATGCGCATGAACAAAACCCCAATGATCCAAATAAAGGTCATGGAAGCCGCCTGGTCGATCAGTCAGTCGAAAACCGAATGCTAAGTCCAATATTTTCGCCATCTGAATTCGTGTGATCGGTGCGTCAGGATTGAATTTTTGATTCGCCCCTCCGCTTACGATCCCTGCTTGCGTCAAATTCATGATGGGCTGATAATATGGATGACTGAGTGGTACATCTTTGTAGATCAACTTCTTTCCTGCTTTTGGTAGCTTCAGTGCCTGATCAAGTAATGTCGCAACATGCTTGCGACTAATTGGATCATTCGGTCGGAATGTACCATCTGGATACCCGCTAATAAGTCCTTTCTTCTCCATCTCTTGGATCGCTGCATAGTTCGGATGTTTCTTCGGTACGTCCTTGAATTCCTTTGCGGATGCCTGTCCAGAGTTTACGAAAACAATGGATAAAACGAACAGCATGGCGGTCCACAACAACGTTTGCATAAGTTTTTTCATGACTTCACTCCTAGTTTGCCATTATAGTATTTGTTTCACTCCGAAAGAAATATTCATGAGTGAAACATTACTATTTATTTTACATGAATAGGCTTACTTTGCTAGTCTAATAATACTAGTTGGTAGATTTTTGTTAAATAGTAATTATTTATTCGGAATATACAGCATTAATATATTGAAGAGTCCCTATACAGGTAACAAACACAATGCCCTGCTGTATATCGTACTCAGTGATGACGGATTGATGAATGGTATATTAAAATAGTGCAGGTATAAAATACAAACATTACTATATAAACAACCATGAAAGATTCTCAATCAAACACTTTTCACTAAAACTATCACACAAAAAAGCAAGCGTCTATTCCACGCTTGCTTTTTTGTGTTTACGGACCCCATTGACCTTCAAAAATTGTTAATGTAGAGATGTTGATGATGCCGTACATTTCTTGAACGTCTATGCTTATGCTTTTCGCGAAACCAGGCAGTTTCAAGACGCCCAACACTTCTTCCACTTGAACGTGGTATTTTATATATATCGAAGCTCCATTTAACATACTGCCCGACACATTAAGTGTGCCTTTTCCCTCATTTAGTGGAATAAGTTGAATTTTTGTTTTAGTATAGCCTGGCTTTCCATAGACCATAACTGATTCATATAAATCTGTATCTGTCTTCCATATAACACCTTCAATTTCATCCAATCCAACATCTTTAGCCTCTAATGTGACCATTGACGGCTTCATTTCTTCTGTGACTTCCATTAATTTAGCGGCCTGTCCTCTTGTCACATCTGTATTTATGCCGAATGTGTTAGGTGTAGTCCCTGTAGTAATTCCTAATTTATAAAGGATCAAGATATTTTCACTGTGCGATTGTGAAACATGAATATCTTTGAACGGATTTTTCATGCTCTGAAAATTGTAGCGTGGTAAATCAAATGCTTTTACAAGAATTGAAGTAACGTATAGACGTTGAATTTTGGATATAGTTTCAATTTGATTTACTATTATTTCCACAAAAAAGCAGACACGTCATTCGTGTCTGCTACCTACTCATGCACTATAATTAGAAATCTTTATGCAACTCATAAATAGTGGAAGGCGTGATATTGATTAAACCGTTCATTTCTTGAATTTCTATCTTCATACCCGTAGTGGTATTCGCTAAACCTTCGCCCGGCACAAAATGCGCTCCATCTACCGAGTTCTCAAATTCCATCTCCACAACCCCTACTGCCTTGGCGGTAACACGGAACACATTCGTTCCGGGATCTCTTGTAATGCTTGCGATGTCATTCGCATTTAGTGTTAGAATTGTATGCTTTCCTATCTTTTTCAATGCTTCCTTATCATAATAATAATCATGAATGAATAATTCTTCTACATCAAATACATACGTTAACCGTTCTTTTAATGTTTTTATATCGTAATGGAATCCTCTATCATGATGAACTCCTTCTTTTGGCACTATAGCTTCAATCGCATAGCGAACATCTTCACCTGTAGCAAATCGTGCTGTCGCAATATACTTTCCAGGTTTTTCAATCTTAATGCATGTAAAATAGTCATAGTTAGTGCAATTTTCGAATGGGACATTGTCAGACACCAAGTTCCCTCCTAGTGTAGAAAGGCTGATGTTTTTGACCTTTTCTTCCGGCGATACTTCGAGTAACGCATCTGTCGGTACATAATCGTCCGTCGCTTCAAGGGTTAGCTTTAATTCACCATTCACATTTTTGATAAGAATATAAAACTTTTTAGTTATTCGCTTTCCTGAAATAGAGCCGCCAACGCTGATCCTCCCTTTTCCTTCTTTCAATGGGAGGAGCTGAGCCCTCTCTTTTGTATAACCTGGTTTTCCGTATACAGGCAGTAACGTATACAGCTCCTTGTCGCTATTTGTTATAGAACTCGCACCATAAAAATCATCAAACCCGAAAGTTTCTGCTTCTAACGTGATCATCGTTGTGGGTTTGTTCTCTTCGGTTGCTTTCATCAATTTAGCTGCCTGCCCTCTAGTTACAGGCGCGTTCACGCTGAATGTATCAGGCGATGTTCCTGTCGTGATGCCTAATTTATAAAGGGTCAGGATATTCGGACTGTGCGAACCTGTGACAAGAACATCCTTGAACGGATTTTTCACATCATATACACTATAGCGCGGCAAGTCGAACGCTTTGACGAGGATGGAAGCCAATTGCCCTCGCTTCACGGGATCATTTGGTCCATAACGTCCGTCTTGATAGCCGCCAATAATATTTGCTTCTGCAAGCGCGGCAATTGCTCCGTGATAGCCGTTTGCTGTCGAGACGTCTGAGAAGCCTGGATCTTTGACATTCTTTATGTCCATTCTGCTCAACTTCGCAATAATTGCAGCGGCTTGTCCACGTGTAATTGATTTACTCAGTTTAAACGTGCCGTCCGGATAACCTCCAATAATATTGCGTTCTGCCAACTCATTTACCGCTTCTGCAAAATGTTTCGTAGAAGGCACGTCAGAAAATCGTTGATTACTTGCAGCTGAGCTTGATAATGGGAGGCTAAGTACAAGCAAACATGCACCCAGTATTATGAATAGTTTCTTCCTTTCTATTGTTTATTCATATAACAACGTACAGACGGAAAAATCAGGAAATAGTTTCAAATTATTTTGCAAGTATAGTGGCATCCCGGTACGTAAGAGGAGATGAAAAGACCGCTAATTTGTATCCACTAGCGGTCTTTCCTAGCGTAAATACTTACTTAATTACTTCTTAAATACATATTTCTTCCTATCTTGGCCAGTTACGATCAGCTGTGTGTCAGTGACCGACATGTGCTTCCCTTGAATACTCGACAGTTTACTAGTCTTCTGATCAAGCAAACTATACTGATAAATACCTGTTTTATTGAAGAAATACATCATGGAGTGATTGAACAGCACGGATGCATTGTTTTGGTTTTCATTCGGGATAAATGATGGTTCTGATGGATCTTCATAAAATAGGATTCTAGCGTCAAAATCACGTACTTTTTTTCTATCTGATCCATCCATAGCGACAGAGTAGAGTGTTAGTTTACTGTCTTTCGGTATGTTAGGCGTGCGGTAATAGTCTCTTTTCGTTGCTTCATTTGTATAATAGATGCGGTCATTCCAAATAAATACGTTTCGCATCGTCTCACCAGAAAACGATGACATGATCATAGAATCTTTGGGTCCTGTAAATCGTTCCGTTTTTGTCCGAATGACGCCATATTCCATCGGTAATTCTGAAGCTTGGCCAATTGCACGTAAATAGGGAATGAATACTTCATCATTATAGACAATTACATCAAACCAGTTTTCCATATAACTAACCCAGACTCCGTCGGCCGCTTCGAAATCTTGTTGATTCAAGATTTTTTCACTTTTACCTGTTTTCAATTCTTTTTTTACCAATCCATTATTCATACTGTATGAAAAACCATTCTGCTCGACCGTTTTTCCTTTCTGACTGACATATGAATGGTATCGACCGATTTTCATTGAATCATCAAGCGCTCTTGTCAGAAAAGCTGAGAATTGCGCGCGCGTCACCGATTGGGATGGCATGTACTTGCCTTCCGATCCGCCAGCAATGCGTTGTTTAGCAATGCCGTTAATGTCAGCATACGCCCAGTGCGCTGGAACTACATCGACAAATGTCGGTTGACTATCAAACGGTATATTGAATGAACGGCGCAAGATGGCTGCCATTTGTGCCCGTGATGTATTTTCACTCGGTCGCATTACACCATGATCACCGCGAAGAATTCCTTTTTCATTCACCGTCGCCAAAATTTTATAATATGACGACTTCTTTGAAACGTCTTTAAATACCACTTTAGGATTTTCTATGAGCGGAATCTTTAGAGCCTTAATGAGCATGGCGGATGCCTGCGCTCGTGTGATGGGTTCATTCGGTTTGAATGTGCCGTCTGGATAGCCACCAATAATATTGCGGTCGTATAAATACTGGATTTCCTTTTTCGCCCAATGTCCATTCATGTCCGTAAACTCGGCCGCTTGCGCTTGAAACGGCATGGTTGCAACCATAAATAGTAATGCGATGAACGAGACTGTGAGTTTTTTCTTCATCTGTTTCTCTCCTATATTCGTAGTACGCACTGTGTACTCTTCTCAACTGCGCACCCTACAGACGAAGATACTTAAAAAAAGTTTCAAAAAAATACCAACTCCTCACACGATAGTTTTGGACCTGGCATCTTACATCATAGTTCCACGTATTTTTTCGTCAGTATTTATTGCACACGTTTATATGTAAAAAGTATCAAATACAAGTCTCGCCAAGTATCTCCGCATTACTGATTGCCTTCTATACCACACATTTTTACTATTCCCGCTCGAATGCGTCAATCTGTTCTGGCGTGCCAAGCAACAGCAATACGTCCTCCTCATGCAATGGTCCCGACGAAGGTTCCCCGATCAGTTCGCCATTGCGCAAAATCCCGACTGGTAAAACACCGAATCTCTCTTGGATATCGAGTTCATGCAATGAATGCCCCACAAAATGTGATTCGGCAACGATTTTCACTTCACTTATACTGAACTCAGCCTGACCTGGACTACGAAGTTGCCGAATGCGCGACATGTCGTATGGTTCGAGAATGGACATTGCAAGCTCCCTGCCACCGATTGCGTACGGATTGACAACATGCTTCGCACCGGCTTTTTCCAATATTGTTTCAGAACCTTCTTGATTGGCGCGGGCTGCCACGTCGATGTCTTCATTCAAGTTTTTAACTGTCAAAGTAATGAATACATTATCCGCATCATCCTGCATAGCAGCAAATAACGCGCGGGCATGCAGTGCGCCGGCGCGTTCCAGCACTCTTTGTTCAGTCGGATTGTCCACGATCCGCAGTGTATCCGTTTCTAAATAATCTTCCATAAACTGGTGATCTTCGCTGATGAATATGATCGCAGCGTCCGGTTGCGACGCGCGGATTTCATCATACACTTGTTTCGCAAAATTGCCCGATCCGCAGATGATAATATGATCGTTCAATTTCTTTACCTCTTTCTCCATCCGCTTCTCCCTCACTTTCTCCGGAAAATGCTTCTCAAGGAAATACGAAGCCGCTGTTCCGAAACCATAGCTGAACACGGTAATTCCCGCTGGCACGACGAATAACGTAAACAGCCTGCCACTTTCCGTCCGTGGGTAAATATCTCCATATCCGATTGTCAAAATTGAAACAATCATCAACCAAAGTGCATCAAATAAACCGAGATTCTCGAAATGCATAAATCCGACAACACCGATCAAGACCAACAGAACGATCAATACTCCCATGATCACAATTCTTCGATATCGTACGCTTATTTTAGCTATCGATCTTCCTTTCATGGCAGTCTCCTTTCACTACAACATTCACGTATATTTCTTCCAGTTTACCAAATCATTCATGAATTCGTACAAAAAGATGCTTTCAGTACATTGGGGTATGTGGGTTGACCCGTGTTTCTTGTAAGCATGAAAACTACCTGCAGCAAACTATTACTCACGTTTGCTGCAGGTAGTTTAAATTTTTTTTCAGTTTCTACTCTTACTATGTTTTATCACTCCTATTCAAAAATCAAGTTCAGTTGATGTCTACCATCTTTGACGTTTTCACTTTATAGTACAACATATGTCTATCTGGAACCTGTACTTCCACTGCGTAGCGCGCTTCTTTTCCGTCAGTAAAGCGGACTGTCGCGATGAAGTTACCCGGCTTATTGACACGAATGAACACGTCGGGCGAATCGGCATACCCTTCAAACGGCATGTTGCCCGATAAGACTTCCCCATCCGTACGAGCGAAATGAATATTTTCAACCTCTTTACCCGCTGCCAGTTTTAGTCGCGCCCGTGTCTTCAAAACATCGCTCGCGTATTGCAACTGTACCTTCAATTTACCGTCGACCTTCTTCACATCCACATAGTATTTATGATAGTAGCGTTTGATATTTTGATCTCCCATACCATAATTACCGCCCAGCTGTAACGTTCCTCTTCCTTCTTTCAACGGCGTCACCTGTACGCGGTCACCGGTATATCCTGACGGCGTCTGTCTCCCTTTAATAATAGCTGCGTGAAATGAAACGGTGCCAGGTCCCAACACTATATTGAATAGTGTCGGGACCTGGCACCTTAAATCGAGTTCGAATCGGCTGCTTGGATTCCATGAGTAAAAGAGTGGGTCCTACTTTGATGTTTCCTGCCCAGATGCTTTTTTCTATTCTATCGTCCGAGAACATTGAGATTCAACAAGTTGGCTGGCCTCTTGCCTTCAATTCCTGCTATAAGATTATCAGCAGCAAGATGCGCCATCGCGACTTCTGTTTCATGGGTCGAGGAGCCGATATGAGGTAAAGTGACGACGTTCTTCATTTGCAACAATGGATTCTTTGGGTCGACAGGTTCCTGCGCGAACACATCAAGGCCTGCCGCAGCGATTTCATTTTGCTGTAGTGCGTCGATTAGATCTTCTTCTATGATGGTGCCGCCACGTGAGATATTGAGGAAGATAGCGGACGACTTCATAAGACGGAACTGCTCGCTGCCGATCATGCCCCGTGTTTCTTCAGTTAACGGGATCACGAGAAGGACATAATCAGATTCTTTCAGCAAATCGTCAAGGTCCCGGTAAGATGCATCAAACCGTTCCTCCGCTTCCGGCTTTCTTGTTCTCGTATGATACAGGATGTCCATATCGAAGCCGAACCGCGCGCGTTTGGCGATTGCACTGCCAACACGCCCCATACCGATGATACCGAGAGTTTTGTGATGTACGTCCACACCGTACCATTCATTCGGCAGAAGCCCTTTCCACAAGCCTCGTTTAACATAACCATCAAGCTCTGGCATCCTCCGCGCCGTCGCAAGCATCAGCCCCATCGCCATATCAGCCACAGTATCGTCGAGCACGCCAGGCGTATGGGTGCCCATAACACCATGTTTTGTCAGATCAGCCAGTTCGAGATTGTTGTAACCGACAGAAACGTTGCTGATGATTTTCAGATTCGGCGCCTTATCGAGAATCACTGCATTCCCGGGGAAGCCAATTCCGATCACGCCTTCCGCTTCACGCAAGAATTCAGGAAAATCAGAGTCGTTTTCCGGATCTACGAACAATCGAACGTCATAGTCCTTCGCTAGTCGATCATAAACCGGTTGCTCTAGCCGTCGATAGGCGAGTATTTTCTTTTTCATGTATATTCCTCCTTCACTGCTACTTCCTGCCAGTATATATGAATGAGAGCTGACATATCGACTGCTCTCTGATTTTTTGATGAAATTTCTTTTGATTAAAATCTTGCACTTGAGACAAACATGAGTATTTTAAAAGGATATCAGAACCCGACACTATTCTAAATTATAATCGAAGCTGTTAATGGAATTTGTAATTTCATAGGGATTTAGTAACTAAAATCTATAACAAAAATCTTTTCAAATAAACTCCTTTTCATTTGATAGACTTCACTAAAGACACTATTTTACAATATCTAATTGCAATGTTATATTATACTAAATATTACAAATGAAAATTTTATGATTATAAAGTAAAATAGGAGGAACACAGTCATGCTAACATTTAGGAAAATCCCTGCGAATAATCCAATATTCATTCAAACTCGTGAAAAACATCGAGAATCTCTCATGCTTTTTCACGAATATGCAGAATATTTATCTTTACTTTCCGATAGAATGAATAAATCCACTAGTGGAAAAGCAACTTCTTATGTAAATTACCTAGTGCGTCTAATCATTCTTTTTGAAGACAATTTTCCTACAGCCATTCATAGCCTCCTATCGTTCGATACACTAAGAAAACTTGAAGTTGTAGTCACTGATGATCAATTCAAACAATACAACACTGCGGAAAGTAATTTCCCGAACGCTGCTTTCAAATGTTATTTGTCATTTACCAATCATTATACGGTCTCACTCGATGACATAGGAGATATTTATACTGTTGAAAACTCTATACATACCGATGATGGTTATTCCATCTCTGAACACCCTGTGCTAAGAGAAAATCAAGTAGAGTACAGAAACTTCTCTAATTATCCGAGAAGCATCGCAGAAAGCTTGGAAGCGAAAAAACGTAGTGACTGGAAATGCGAAGCCGACACCAACCATCAAACATTTATTAGCCAAGTTAATAAAGAATTCTACGTTGAAGCACATCATCTTGTTCCTATGGCAGCTCAGAGTCAGTTTCAATATACTTTGGACTTTGCGGACAATATTGTCTGTCTCTGTCCAAATTGTCACCGGAAAATCCACCACGCGATTGATCGGGAGAAGAGAGAATTAGTCGGAACGCTGTATGAAAGACGGGAAGATCGTTTACAAAGACGTGGTATTGAGGTTGAATTTAGGCAGTTACTAAGGTATTATGGAGTCATATGAGTCATTTACTGTAAGCCAATTTAATAAATTAGCTACTAGAAGAAGTGAAAAAGTTGTTTGAAGTATTACATATAGTTTTAAACATCGGAAAGTTCAATTTGCAACAAACAAATCTATTCAGCTAAGCAAGGAACTCATTAATAAATTTAAAAAAGTTTCGATAAAGAATTTCGAAATATATTAATTCATATTAAAAAAACACCTGGTTATAAACAAACATTAGTGTTTGTTTATAACCAGGTGTTTTTAATTTCTAATTACTTTTGCTTTAATATTTTATTTGATATATAATTAATATGACAATAAGAACATATGTTTCTTTCGTATTGATTACTAAGAAGTGAATAAATCTTTAGTTCAACTAATCTTTACCTTCACTATTTCATATGGTATTATTCGGAGTATATAAATTCTATATAAGTAGAATAAAACGGTCACCGAAAAGAGGGATGGTTATGGCTTTTTCCTACAATGGTTTATGGAAATTGATTGCTCAAAAGGGGATGAATAAAACTACATTTAGGGATCAATGTAAAATTACTTCTGCTTCACTAGCAAGGCTTAGTAAAAATGAAAATGTAAGTATGGAAGTGTTAGAAAGAATCTGTAAACATTTAGAGTGCAGCATTGAAGAGATTATAGAATTTGTACCAGAGAGGGAAAAAAGAATGAATAATAATACATTAAAGTTTATAGATTTGTTTGCAGGTATTGGTGGCTTTAGATTAGCAGGTGAAGAAAATGGTATGGAATGTGTCTTCTCGTCTGAAATAGACAAATTTGCTTGCGAGGTATATAAATCTAATTTCAATGAATTACCTGAAGGTGATATTACTAAAATCGATGAAAAAGATATTCCTAATTTTGATGTACTTTTTGCTGGTTTCCCCTGTCAGCCATTTAGTTATGCGGGACAATTACAAGGTTTTGAAGACGAAATAAGAGGTACTTTGTTTTTTGATATTATTAGAATTATAAAAGAAAAACAACCGAAGATGTTTTTACTAGAAAACGTTAAAGGGTTACGTTCTCACGATAAAGGTAAGACATTAAAAACGATATTAGAACATCTTAATAACCTAGGGTACCATGTTCATTGGACTATTTTAAATAGTTTAGATTTCGGTGTCCCTCAATCCAGGGAAAGATGGTATTGTGTAGGGTTTAAAAAAGATGTGGCATTTGAATTCCCAACACCTAATAATAATTCGGTTACTTTAAAAGAAATTATTAATCCGGATGACAATGAGAATTCTTCTTTAATTTTAAGTGATTTTGAACAACAGCGTATTAATCATCATTTTAATGTCTGCCCTATTGAATCAGAAAATCAATTTAGAGTACAACATGATAATTCTAAATATGATCCGAATACCAAAAAGGGCAAATATGGTGTGTATTCTTATTTAAAGCCTGATCAAACCTTACGTTTTCATGTTGGTGATTATGCAAAGACTCAAATACAAGAGGCTTATTATTGTCATTTAGATAGCTTTAGCCCATCGATTATCGCAGCAAGAGCGCCAAAGTTATGGGATTTAGGTCGACATCTTTCGGTTAGAGAATGTGCACGTCTACAAGGGTTTCCTGATAGTTTCAAATTTGATAATTCACCAAGTCAAGCAAAAAAACAATTTGGTAATTCTGTAACGGTACCTGTTATTTCTTTAATTATAGAAAAAATGTTAATTGCCTATAATGAAGATACTCCTCCTTTAAAGCAATTAGAGTTACTAGAAATGTAATGAATAAAACCCTCATCTAATTTAGATGGGGGTTTTATTCATTAGTCAGATATATGAAGAGAATTCTTTACGGAATTTGAAAAAGTTTTGTTTCTTTCTCTAACAGGTTTAGAAAAGTCTATTGTGAAAGCGAAGAGAATAGTCTCCTTAAAACTTTCAACGTTTATCTGTACTGGCTCTAAAGCTCCATAGTAAGGATAAACAAAACCGCCATATTCGGAACTTAGAGAATTGGAATAAAACAGCAATTGATAAATGTCAGATAGATCTCCAATTTTACTATGATTTGATATATCTTTATTTTTCGCATCTAAAACCGCAAAAGCAGTATCTGAATCCTCGTGATAATTTATAATAATATCCGGAGAATATGACTTAACATATTCTTCTGAACCAATTTTCAACTTTCCCATCGGTTTATCTTTTTTCCACTTGATTACTTTTACGCTCAAATTATTCAAAAGAACATTTCGAGCATA
Source organism: Sporosarcina ureae (assembly GCF_002082015.1). Lineage (GTDB taxonomy): Bacteria > Bacillota > Bacilli > Bacillales_A > Planococcaceae > Sporosarcina > Sporosarcina ureae_A. Next base: position 318,761 of record NZ_CP015109.1, read on the forward strand.
GTTTTCAAACAGACTATTAGAATTCATTAAATAAGAAGAACTATTGACTTTATTGCTTTTTAAATTAATTTTTAAATTTCTTATTATTTTTTCAGCTAGTCCTAATACTATAGAATAATTCTCATTTTCGAAATGTGTTTTCATCTCAATATCTTGTAATAAATCATTCAAATTTATCGCATCTACGTCTATATCTTCGAAATAAGAATTCACTAGTGAGTATAGTTTAATGTGAATTTGCTTAGTAGCTAAAACACGCACTTTATCTAGAGCGATCTTAATAATTTTATTATATGAAGTATTCAGAGTATGAATTTCATATTCAATTGGTATTTTATCTTGCAGTAAGTTTATAGGAGATATTTCTTCAACTAATATCTTTCCACGAATTTTATTTGTTGCTTCTTTAATTTTAACAAAATCGCCTTCAAGACCACTACTTACTAATTCATAAGCATTTTTCAAAAATAAATCGATAAGGTTTTCTTGAACTCCAAAACTTTCATTTTCATCTAATTGGCTGCTTATCCGATCATCTAGTAATCCTTCATTATATAATTGCATCTCTAAATAATGATTGGAAGTTAGTTTAGATATCCTAGGCTCAATATTAATAATTATATCTCTAATATTTATACTTCCGATAATATAGCTATCGAATATTATAGTTTCACCTTGTAAGTATAATGGTAAATTTTTATTATCATTCAGAAAAATTTGGAATTCTTCGACATATGATTTTTCTAGTGTGAAAGAAGAATTTTCAGGAATATTTATAACCCTCATTTTAATTTAAATATTCCTGTATTAAATTTATAAAGTCAGAAGATTCCTGAGCATATAACTTTTCACCAATTACACTCGTTATCAAATCTATATTACCGTTACAGTAGTCTTCAATCAACGGAACGATGACGTAATTAAACAAATTTTCAAAGTCAGTCTTAGGCCATATAAATTTATCATATTCTGATGAATAGACAAATTTCTTCATAAGGATCGCGTGTCCTATAACCATCTCTTTATTACTTAATGTTGTAAATAGATTTTGATTTATCTTTTCTAATAAACCAGCTATTGAAAACTCATTGCCTTCAATTATCACTTTATCTATTAGTAATCCTATATCTGGTTTGCAATATATTTGGTAGAAACGTCTTTTGATAGCATAATCTATTCTACCGACAGTTCTATCGGTAGTGTTCATTGTTCCTATGATTTTTAGATTAGTTGGCAATTGATATTCTTTATCAATATTATTAAAAGTTAATCTCAGAGTCTCTCCTCTATCAAGTAGTTGTATCATTTCACCAAACACCTGGCTAACATTCGCCCTATTAATTTCTTCTATTATTAATAAATATTCTTGATCTTTATTTTTTTCTAACATCGCTTCTTCTATTAAAAGTATTAGTTCCCCTTTTTTATCCACTAAATTGCCCTGTTGAAGTATCTTCCCTCCAATAAAGTCTTGATATGAATATTGTGGATGAAATTGCATTCTTTTCACGACATCAAATTGTTCGGATAATTTTACTGCTAAAAATGACTTTGATGTACCAGGGGGGCCCATTAAAATTGCTTGTTTTGATTGATTTAGTAGTTCTTTAAGAAATTCAGAACTTAAATTTTTTCCACTTCGAAATGAATTATTTTGACTATCAAATTGTATTAATGAATTTGGAATAGAGGGCACATTATCTTCACTTTTTTCAAACTTCTCTAGCCAATTTGGCTGATCACTATGATTGCCAATTAGAGACCGAATGAAATGTGAAGCAACTCTTTCATTAGTGTATTTTACATTAATTTCATGACTCATGCTAAAAAGTATAGTTTTTTCCTCTTCAGTTATATTGAAGTAATTGTAAAAATTAGAAATTATATTTGAAAGAGGAACTTCATATTCAAATCCATTAAACCTTACCCCCCAAAGACTAAGAGCTTCTAATGGTACTTTATCATTAGTTGATTTAAAGAAGTCTAAATAATTATGTTTTAATTTAATCAAATTCGCATTGTCTGGATCACTAGTAACAATACTTTTCCATTGTCTACCTCCACCAGTGACATTATTAATTAAACGTGCTGTTGCCCATGTTTGCATATTTTCAGTTGGATTTTTTCCTTTTTTACCCCACTCATCCATTGTCAAAGGATTTATAAAATTATACTTTTCTTTTATATATTTATCTGAGACAAATAAATATGATAGTTGTCTAGTCGCTTCAAACAGCTTAGACTTAATTGCTTCAGAAGACAATTCGAGATAGTCATGTGTGGTTAATCCTGCATGTTTCAATATTAAGAGAGTAAATAACTCACTCCCATTTTTATAATTTGTATTTGATAGGACATCATATGAAGTAGATATAGTATCTTGATGTAAAAACTTTTTACTCATTTTTACTTCTCCTTTATATTTTATTTCCCGAGATTTTTAATTTCCGAATCATTAATTTGTGTTTTTAAAACTAAAATAGCTCAAAATTTTAATCTACAGATTTAATTATACCTTTTTTTAGTATATCATTTCCTATGATCAATGTTGATCAGAATTTTAATTTAAACTAAAGTATTATTTGTTTACATCTTGAGTAATCATCTTCCCCCACTATACATCCTACCAGCAGACAATCCCATCACCAATCCACTCAATATCCCACTCACCCAATCCCCAGGATACACTTACACCACCCCGCCACACAACCGGCCATCATTTCTTCTTCAAACTATATCTCTTCAACGCATCCATCAGCCCGATGATCACCGGGATCTACACCATATCCGTAACCTCCACAATGATTTTTCCTCTCTGTTATCACACACGATGAATCAAACACTTCCCCGCTTCTACATATCCTACATAGACCCGAAACGCGACCATTTTTTTCTAGTACTCGTACAAGCTCTCTTCCTTCCCCGTATCTGTAAACGTTAGGAGGTTCGTCATTAGCCGGTCTGCATGGGTTACTTTCACACCTGTTTCACGAAATCTTTCGTTATGCAAGCGATACGCGTCTGTTTGTGATCTACTAAGATAAAATGCATACAAGCCTCGTTGTGTGGATTCCAATACGAATAGTTTAATATCACCAATACACAGCGTGTTGTCTTTGATGTATTGCTGGATCGCTTCTTGGTCGAATTCGATAACTCTAAATTTGAGGCTGTCGTCGTCCATACAGATCTTTTGATTGGTAATTAACAAAGAGCACCAGGCCCCAACACTATGCTAAATTGTGTCGGGACTTAGCGCTCTTAACTCACTTGCTGTCGTTCATTTTTGTTACCTCGATTTCATAATACAGCTTATGCTTAGTCGGCACTTTCGCATCCACCGTATAACGCACTTCTTTGCCGTTAGTTAAGCGGACTGTCGCGATATAGTTGCCGTGTCTATTGACGCGAATGAACACATCGGGTGAATCGGTATATCCTTCAAAAGCCATATTGTCGGATATCACCACTCCATCGGTTTGCGCGAAATGAATACTTTCGACCTTTTCACCCGCTGCCATTTTTAGCCGTGCACGAGTCTTTAAGATTTCGCTCGGATGTTGAAGCTCGATCTTCAATCGACCGTCTACCTTTTTCACATCGACATAATATTTATCGTAATAGCGTTTAATGTTTTGCGCTTCCATGCCATAATTACCACCGACTTGAAGTGTTCCTCTGCCTTCTTTAAGCGGAGTCAACTGCAAGCGGTCGCCTGTATAGCCAGCAGGTGTTTGTCTGCCTTTAATGATCGCTGCATGGTAGATTTCAGAGTTCGGAATGAATTCATCTGTATCCTCATTCGCCATGATTTCCGAAAATCGCATCATCATTCCGGACTTATCGCCTTGCGTTTTTATAGAATACGTATCAGGATACACGCGCTCCGTTGTCAGCATCAGTTTAGAAGCTTGCCCTCTTGTCACCCATTCATTGATACCGAACCTCTCCTGCGTCACGCCTGTAGTGATACCGAGTTTATACAGAATCAACACATTGGCACCGTGTGAATTAGTCGATTTCACATCACCGAAAGGATTTTCCTTATCGATGAAATCAAAACGCGGCAAGTCATATGCTTTAACAAGAATAGAAGCCATTTGTCCTCGTGTGACAGGATCATTCGGACCGAAACTGCCGTCTGCATAGCCGCCCATTATTTCAAGTTCTGCAAGCTTTGCGATGGAATTGTAATACCCATTCGCTTTCGATACATCTTTAAACCCTGGATCCTTTACAAAATAATCAGGGTTTTCTTTTAGCAACTTTACTATAATCGCTGCAGCTTGCCCGCGAGTGATGGGATTGCCTGGTTTGAACATGCCGTCCTCATACCCCGTAATAATATGACGTTCTGCCAATTCATTAACCGCCTCCGCAAAGTGCTTTGTTTCAGGCACATCTGTGAACTTCTGGTTACTAGCAGCCATACTTGTTAATGGCAAGCTTAGAGCGAGAGCTACCGTGCCAAATGTCATCCAAATCTTTTTCATTGTGTTCCTTCCTTTCTGTTCTGTAATCATAGGTCGACGTACAGACGCTAAATTTCCAATATAGTTTCAAAGATTTTTATTTTTTGTATAATAGCGTAGGTATATATAGGTGAATTGAATCATTTGAGTAAAGCGTATTTGAAGGACTTATTGCACTTGAAGCGGCTGCTCATGGAGACAACAATTAGAAGATGTCGAGTGTTGTATTTATCGAGACGACATTTAATACGAAGGACTCTGGAGATATGATAGCAATGCCTATTGATTTGTTAGGGTTCCCTGCCGCTCAAGAAGCGAAAAGTTAAATTAAAACAGACTCCTGATTGGCTCACATGACGAAGTGGGCTGATCAGGAGTCTATTGGATTGTTTAGACATTCAAGTTGATTTCTCAAGTAACTGTTACAGTACGCCACAGATGTTAACTTCTCAGTCCACGGCCTTTTTCAATCAAATACCAATTGATTACGTAAAGCACTACGATAAACGTAATCGAAATGAGAATGGAAAATATAATGGGTACATCGAGCACGCCGAGAATCCCGAACCGGAATCCGGAAATCATGTAAACGATCGGGTTAAACTGTGAGATTACTTGCCAAAATGGAGGCAACATCGAGATGGCAAAAAATACGCCACCTAAATACGTCAACGGCTGAAGAAGGAATGTAGGCACAATAGACACATCGTCAAATGACTTGGCAAAAATACCGTTCAACAGGCCTGCCAACGAGAACAAAATAGCCGTCATCAAAAACGTCAAGATGACCATGCTCCACGAGTGCACTTGCAACGGTACGAAAAACAGAGAAATGATCGTGACCAGTAACCCTACGAGAACACTTCTTCCTATTCCTCCAATGACAAAGCCCCAAATAATAATGTGAGTCGGTACAGGGGCAACTAATAGTTCTTCAATGTTCTTTTGAAACTTTTGCGAGAAAAATGATGACGAAACATTTGAGTAGGAACTGGTGATGACGGACATCATGATCAATCCTGGGACAATAAACTCCATGTAAGAGAATCCGCCCATTTCGCCAATCCGTTTACCAATCAAATTCCCGAAAATAATAAAGTACAAAGAAGTTGTGATGACTGGCGGGACCAATGTTTGGACCCAGATTCTTAAATAGCGGTTCGTTTCTTTGACCGATAAACCTTTTAATGCTGTTAAATATAATTTAAACATGTACATCCTCCACTACGCAGTTTCTTCTGTAAGCTTTAAAAATAACTCTTCTAATCGATTGGACTTGTTGCGCATAGATAACACTTTAATCCCTTGTTCTGTCAATTGGTTAAACACTTCATTGATCCCTTGATCACGTGCTACTTCTACAGAAAGAGATCCATCGTCCATAAGTTCACTAGTATAACCATTGATCACCGGCGCTTGTCCTGAAGGTTCGATATCTAAAATAATGGTTTCATACTGAAGCTTAGCGAGCAATGATTTCATACTAGTATCTTCAATCAGCTGCCCTTTTTGAATGATCCCGATATTACGACACAACATTTCCGCTTCTTCCAAGTAATGTGTTGTCAGAATAATCGTTGTGCCATTTTCATTCAATTCTTTAAGAAACGTCCACATCTCTCGTCTTAATTCAATATCTACACCAGCTGTAGGCTCATCAAGGATAAGTAAGCGCGGTTCATGCATCAAAGCACGTGAGATCATCAGTCGACGTTTCATCCCTCCAGAAAGCATCTGGGCTTGAACATTTCGTTTCTCCCACAAATCAGACTGCTTCAAATATTTTTCGCTACGCTTAAGCGCTTCTTTCCTTGATACACCGTAATATCCTGCCTGATTCACTACAATCTGCTGAACTGTTTCAAAAGGACTGAAGTTGAATTCTTGAGGGACCAAACCGATTTGCAGTTTGGCTTGCATTAACTGCGTGTCCATATCATAGCCAAAGACATTCACTTTTCCTGATGTCTTATTGACGAGAGACGTCACAATTCCGATAGTTGTGGATTTGCCGGCACCGTTAGGACCTAAAAGAGCATAAAAATCCCCTTCTTCTACTTTCAAATCGATGCCACGCAAAGCTTCAACACCACCAGCATAGACTTTTTTTAGATCTTTAATTTCTAATGCGTATGTCATTCTATTTATCTCCTCACTATCTCTGTGATCGGGTTTATATAAATATCCATTTGCCAGTATACCATTCCTATAGTAGAGGTGCCAGGTACTAGCACCAGTATGAATGGTGCTAGTACTATCTATAAAGATAAATTCAATAAAAAGGCAGCAAGCTCGGAACCATGATAAATCATTCCGGAACTTACTACCTTTAAAAAATCACGTAAATACGAGTTGACGCGAATTGGATTCATTACTAATCGATAGTCTGCTTTGCCTCTACATGAAGGTACGTTCCGATCTCTTCGACGTCGACTTGAATGCCGTATTGGACTTGACCATCAAGTAGATCATCGGAATTCCACAGTCTACTTGGGAATCTCACCTAGAAGTTATCCGCTTTCTTAGGAGTGATACGAAACGTATTCGTCTCGGCCACTCTCTTCACTGTGACAATTTTTATCCTGTCGGCAAAATCGGCTCGCCGAGGTTTTTGTTGCCTTCATCTACCGCAACGTCCACGTGAAGATGGTTTATCACATATAAAGATACAGTATAAAGTGATTGAGACTCATCCAGTCCGGAACGAATGTTATAGAGCGTCTCTCTTCCATCAGCACACTGCTAAGTAGCTATGAAGTCTCTGGCTTTGAAACGGTGCCAGGTCCCAACACTATTCTGAATAGTGTCGGGACCTGGCACCTTAAATCGATAAGAAAATTTGTTATGATGGTGTTACTACTACTAAAATAGGATGGATGAAATATGTTGCAATGGATTTCGGAACAGCTAACACTTACCGGCACACCGCTTGAGCAGATCAGCCAGATTCAGAAGCTTTTCGCCGAGCAATTCGAATTTGAAAACCTGGATGTCTTGTTAGCGAATGAGGAACCTCTCACGGAGCAATATGTTCAAGATAAAATGATGAAACAAGGACGCGGCGGGTTGTGCTATGAACTCAATGGTTTGCTGTATATCGTACTTAGAGATTTAGGCTTCTCCGTACAACTCGCCGCTGGCACTGTTTGGGCACCACCTCCGAAAGACAGCTATGTCATGGACCGAACACATGTCGTGAACTTGCTTAAACACGAAGATACACTGTACTTGGTCGACAGTGGTTTCGGAAACAACCTCGTCATGCAGCCGGTCCCGTTAGATGGGGAACCTGTCACTTCACCTGCCGGCACATTTCGGTTTCGGACCGAAACGACTGAAAAAGGCACGATGGTATTTGAGCAATTGAAAGACAACAACTGGGAACTTCGCTATAGTCTCTATCCCGATTCAGTTGACTGGGTGCACTTGGATCACGTGAAACAGCAAATCCACCACAGCCCCGAGTCTTCATTCAATAAAGCGCTACTCATTGCTAAGTTAACAGACGATAGCACGTACTCGATTAATGACGACCGTTATCATCGCAAGTTTAGTGGCGAGGAAGAAACTCTAACGTTCCAAGATCGTAGTGAACTACTTGAACAAGTGAGACAGCATGCGGCTCCAGCTGTGTACGAAGCGACGATGAATTATATTAATCAGCAAAAATCCTCTTAAAACATACTAGGTCCCGACATAATTCTGAACCGCGTCGGGACCTAGCACCTACTATTACATATGATAATCCGTATCTTCATACATATTTATTTGAAAAATTGAACCTATCCTTTGAACATTTACACCAATACCTATCAGATCCACCTTTTTATTATCAGGGAAACGAATAGTAAATGCACCTTCTTTCTTTGGTACCGCACAGAAGATGTTCGTTTCCGGATCTCTTGTGATGTCTGCAATCTGTTCAGCACCTTTTGGTAGGACAGACGTACCTATATCATAAGTTGCCCCTAAATCTACGGATGCTTCTAATCTTTCCTCTACCGTTCGGATACCATAATAAAATGTTTGGTGGCTGATGAATGGCAGTCCTATCTATCTCAGCTTTTCCGATTGGATCGAACCAAATATCAGTCAATTCGTTTGCATTGATTTCATCGCTAGTGGACTACTAACCATCTTCTTTGGTTTACCTAGCATTTACGTGCAGCCATTGACATTCTCCTTTCTTATCGGTATTTCTAGGCAGGTCAAAAATTTACCGCAACAGGAAGTGGTGTGGTCGAGTGTTCCTAAAGAACATTTGCCGATCGTCTTTACAACACTAGAGCAATTGGAACCGGAGCCGTCAGTGTTTCCTCTTTCTTAACAGGTGTATTGGCAAATGTAGTTAGTACTCGTGGCATTTTTATATTTGCGGGACTATTGTTATTAATAGTTGGGCTGATTGCATACAAAGGTAGAGTTATGCTTCTTCATGCCTTATAAGTTTTGATTACAAAAATAAAAGAGAACACTTGGAATATTTCCGACTGTCCTCTTTTAATATTTTTGTATTAAATACTAGGCATGAAAGTTTCAAGTTAGTTAATGCACATCTACCTTTATAAATTACAATATCAATTACACTTTGAGAGATCCCTTAAGTGCCCACTCCATACGACTAAGCAACATATTTCTAGTTAATTCACCTGTCATATTAAATACTTGTAAGTTAAAGATTGGCTGTTTCTGATCAGAAAATGTTTGCCATTGTTCAGCTACATATTTTAAGTCCGTCGCCTTTATCAAAGCAACATCGGTATCTTCCTCTGAGAAAGCTTTCAACTTTTGTGCCTGCGCTATTGCCTCTTTTGTATAATCTTGAACTATAATTAAAAATAGTGTTACCCTCATTTTTTCCGAACGTATATACCTTAAAAACTGATTGAAATGATTTTCCGGGAAATTGTATGCTTCTTCAGTACTTTTATTGTCCCATAAGACTACTTCTTGTTTACTAAATTGCAATTTTCCATCCGCATGCCTAGTGCCTTCCATTGCTAAAACGTCAATACCTAATTTCCGTTCAAAAATATAGCGTGTAGCTTCTTCAAAGTAATTATCTACTTCAATATCTTTATCAATTACTTTATTCACTCGAAGTGATTTATAATCTCTCGCTGCCAATTCTTCGTAGAAGTCGAACAGCCTAGACCTATGATCAGTTGGGTCTGAAGAGGTTGGAGAAGAAAGCATCTCATAGTAATCGATAATATTTTGGATCTTCTCCTTCTTCGTACCACTAATTTTAGTACCTTCGAGCTTTCTCAATATATCCGCTAATTCTTTTGTACTGAATATTTTCAAAGCCGTTGAGGGTAAGATATTATGCTTTATTATTCTTTCTACTAATGCTTCTTTCACACCGCTTACATTAAACTCTAGCTGATGTAAGATTTCTCTTAACTGAGTGACACTCAAATCATTTAGTAGTGTCTCATAAACTTCATTTCTAAGTTCGCCACCCATTTCGTACCGTAAAATGCGTGCAATATCTTTTGGTATAATATAATATGACGTGTCATCCCTAAAACGCAATATCAATCCTCGCGTCTGTAGATTAATCAAAGAACGACTAATTTGTTGATGTGTATGCAGGACATTGTCTTTTTGAGGGAATCTCCCAATTTTACTCTCTATTAAATAGTGGTCTCTCTTAGTTAAATCAAGTTCTTTCCTCAATACATTTAAGATATTAATTTCATGCTCATTAAGTGATTCATCCTTTTTCCAAGCTTCATCGAGAACAGCACTATAAATTCTGTTGACGTCTTGTGGAATGAATCTATTCATATAGTTATCATCGTTACTCTGTTTTAATATCGCATTTTCAATATCTTCTACTTCCTTATACAGATTAGCCTCACTTAGTAAGTAGCCTTCTTTTTCCATCAGTGCCATAAGTATTAATTCATTCAAGAGGGCGAGATCTCTAGGATCACGACTAAAATCTAAATAGTTTTTTACTCTTTCTTTGTTTTGAAATTCATCAATGTTTTTTAGAACTAACTCTCGCATTTCCTCTTCGGTCTCCAGATGTACATCCTTTAAAAAACTATCAACTATCCTTCCTAAGTAGAGCTTTGTCATCTTAGGTAATATATCTTCTAAATACATAAAATATCGCCTCATTTCTATTTATTTAATAGTTAATAAATATTAAGATTTGCATTTTACTATATTAATTTACTTCATGGTTACAATTGGACTATTCCTTTAGTAACAGCATAACCTTTTATTTACAAAATATCAAAGCTCATTTACTCATTATTCGGATATATTGGGTATTAAAAGATATATTTCAGAAATAAATTAAATTTACACATCATAATAGGCAATCATCCAACTACAATTTCCTACAAACCTGTTATTTAAATCGGCTGAATACTAGGATTAAAATAATATAGACTTCTGAATGATACGTGGAGATAATTCAATTCGTTCGTATAATGCTACTTGCAGTCAATGCTATATCGGTAATTACTTTAACTTTTAATTATTTCCTCACCTCCCTCTACATTTACCAACAAAAAACCTTTCAATTAAACAATCCATCCCGCATAAAAAAGGAATAATCAGGACATGATGAATAAAAGAGTTATGAACGACCAAAAATCATGTGTACTTACTCAAAATGCCAAACAGTAAATGAGGTAGTGTATGAGCTTTTTAAAAAGGAGAAATATTTCTAAAGTACAATCCACTCCCCCTAGCCAAACGAAGGAAAGCAGTTCAATAAGTGACTTACAAACAAGTCTTCAAGACAATATACAAAACGTGAAGGATTGTCTGGGCGAAAGCACGGATATTGTCATTCGGGAAATACGAATTGGTAAAGGTGGATCAGTGAAAGCGGGTATTTTCTATACCGACGGGTTGTCTGATACCCCTGCATTGCAAAATTTCATCATGGAATCCTTGATGTTAGACATACCAGGCACGGAGTTGGAAGAGAAGTTAACGCCTCAACCAGATTTGTTCACTTCTTTAAAAGATTTCGCCATGACAGTAGGTGAGATTAAAGATGTAACCAATTTTGATGATCTTTTCACATCCCTTTTATCTGGGGATGCGATTTTGTTAATTGATGGATATTCTAAAGGTCTCGTAATCGGGAATAAGCATTGGATTGAGCGTGGGGTAACAGAACCTACATCTCAGACAGTAGTTAGAGGGCCAAGGGAAGGTTTTTCCGAAAATTTGCGTGTGAACACGGCATTAGTTCGTCGGAAGCTTAAGGATCCGAACCTTTGGATGGAGTCAAGGGTCATTGGTACACGTACAAAAACGAATGTTGCCATTATGTATATCAACGGTGTCGTCAATGACGAAATTGTCGAAGAATTGCGGTTACGTTTGGATCGAATAGATATTGACGGGATTTTGGAAAGTGGTGATATCGAAGGATTCATCGAAGACTCATCATTCTCCCCTTTCCCTACCGTTTTTAATACGGAGCGACCAGATATAGTAACTTCGGCACTTCTTGAAGGACGCATAGCCATTTTAGTAGATGGAACTCCTTTTGTGTTGATCGTTCCTGCACTATTCGTCCAGTTTTTTCAATCTCCTGAAGATTATTATGTGCATACGGGTATTGGAAGCCTGATTCGACTCCTTCGTTTTATTGCATTTTTTATTTCTTTGCTTGCGCCTTCATTTTTTATTGCGATTACCACTTTCAATCAATCGATGCTACCGCCAGCACTTCTCATTAGCTTGACGGCTCAACGAGAAGGTGTGCCATTTCCAGCATTTATTGAAGCGCTCATAATGGAAGTCACTTTTGAAATCTTAAGGGAAGCAGGCATACGAATGCCACGCACTATTGGGACAGCTATGTCGATTGTGGGCGCATATGTCATAGGAACTGCAGCAGTTGAAGCGGGGATTATTTCAGCTGCAATGGTCATCATCGTTTCCATCACTGCTATATCTAGTTTTGTTTCGCCTACCTACAACCTTGCGATCTCTGCAAGGATACTACGCTTTGTATTTATGGGGTTAGCCGCTTCATTTGGTTTATACGGGATTGCGGTAGGTTTAATAGCTCTTACTCTTCACTTATGCAGTTTACGTTCTTTTGGTATACCGTACATGACACCATTAGCACCGTTTAATATACCTGATCAAAAGGACACGTTAATTGTTGTGCCTATCTGGAGGATGTTTACACGCCCTCGCTTAATTAATCAAAAAAATAGAGTGAGACAACAAGATCCCGCTTCTGCTAAACCACGTCCACCTAAAAATAAGAACTAAGGAAGGGAGGAAGTAAATGATGAAAAAGTATATATTGGTACTCCTCGTTCTCACCCTCTTCCTATCCGGGTGTTGGGATCGGAGGGAGCTAAATGAACTTGGTATAACAATGGCATTAGGAATCGATAAGGTGAAAAATGAATACCAAGTAAGCGCTCAAGTGATCGTACCTTCGGAGGTCTCTTTGAATGCAAGCTTGGGGCGTTCAGCGGTCACTCTCTATCAAGCATCAGGTGAAACAGTATATGAAGCGTTTCGGAAAATGACGAAGAATTCTCCTCGGAAAATTTATGCTGGGCATCTTCGTATACTGGTCATCGGTGAAGAACTAGCTAAAGAAGGAATAAGTGAATCGTTGGATTTGCTGGCAAGGGATTGGGAACTTCGATCAGACTTCTATGTAGTTGTTGCAGAGGACTTGGCTGCTTCTGAAGTACTGAATGTGACTACGGCAATAGAAAGCATTCCAGCCAACAAAATGTTTAATGCTCTTAAAACATCAGAAAGAAACTGGGCTGGCACAGAAGGTATTATATTAGACGACTTATTAACAAATCTCACAAGTGACGGAAAAGAAGCTATATTAACGGGAATTAAAGTAATAGGAGATAAGGAAATAGGTTCTAGCAAACAAAATGTGGAGTCGATTACTCCCTCTACGCGTCTTCAATATGATGGTTTGGCTGTGTTTAAAGAAGACCAGCTAGTCGGCTGGCTTACTGAAGAGGAAAGCAGAGGGTATTCAGATATCACTAACAATGTACATAAAACCGTGACTGCTATTCCGTGCCCGAAAGAGGGACAAATCGCTATAGAGGTTTTAGATTTTAATACTTCAATGAAAGGCTCTATAAACAAAGGTGAACCCGAGGTAGATCTCCATATTCAGGTAAAAGGTAATGTAGGCGAGGTACAATGCTCAATTGATCTTACGAAACCAGAAACAATGAACGAGTTACAAAGAATTTATGAAAAAGAAGTGAAAGAACTTATAGAACAGACTATACATTCTGTACAAAATCAATACCAATCAGACATTTTCGGATTTGGCGAAGCTATCCGTCGCTCCAATCCTAAAGAGTGGAAAAAGATGAAAAAACATTGGGATGAAAAGTTTACCAATTTGACCGTACATGTTCAGGTGGAAATGAAAGATCTTCGGATCGGCACATTAAATAATTCGTTTTTAAGAAAAGTAAAGGATTAATCTATTATGCTAAATAGTATAGGAATACTCTTGTTAACAGCTGCCATTGTGTGGTATGAAGTTCCTTCACTTTTGGATAAAAAATATAAAAAAGAATTGCTCGTGTTTTCAATTCTTCTAGCAATTGGAGTTGTGCTAGGCATTATGCTTGGATTTGGCGTAACTATTCCGCCCCCAACAAAATTAGTGAAATTTTTGTTTACACCGCTAACTGACCTTATTGCTCCATTGTTGAAATAAAGAACCATATGGAGGGAAAGGTAGGATTTTATATGCACAATGTTAAAATTAATTCATATCAATTTCTAGTTTTGGTTATTTTCTTTACTGTTGGTACAGGCATCTTAATTGTCCCATCAGCTTTAGCTGCTGAAGCGAAACAAGATGCTTGGATTGCTGCTATTGTTGGTATAGGAATCGGTCTATTGGTCATATGGCTATTTACCACTATAGCTTCTTGGTTTCCAGGTCTCACCTATATCCAAATAACTGAAAAAATATTCGGAAAATGGATAGGTAAAATTGTGTCGATATTATTTGTATCCATGGCTACTTATTATACTTCTAGTCTTTTGTATTATTCCGCAACATTCGTAACGACCAATATGATGCCAAATACTCCTTCGGTAGCCCTCCATATTTTGATGATAGGAATTGTCGTGATGGGAATCCGTCTTGGAATAGAAACGATCGCCCGTTCTGCAGAAATCCTAATTGTCGTTTTCGTTGTCCTATTCCTCATTTTAACGGTGTTTATTTCTCCGCAAATCAAGTTTGAAAATGTACAGCCTGTTTATGAGGTAGGGACAAAAATGATCTTTCAATCCAGCATTTATTTTGTCACTTCATCTTCTGTTAATGCGATTGTTTTATTAATGATTTTCCCTGCATTTATCAACAACATGAAACATGCTAAAAAGTCCTTTATAATTGGGCACTTAATAGGTGGAATCTTCATCTTGATGCTTACATTTCTGTGTGTTGCGGTATTAGGCGCTGAAGATACGGCAAGACAAATTTATCCAGGCTATGAATTAGCTAAAAGGATAAGTGTTGGAGATTTCGTACAGCGTATTGAAGGATTCATGGGTTCGCTTTGGTTTATTGCTCTCTACTTTAAGACAGTTCTTTATTTTTACGCTTCCGTTTTAGGGATTACACAAATATTACATTTGAAAGATTACCGTTCTTTAACGCTGCCGTTAGGAATGTTCACCGTGATTCTCGCTCTCGTGATCTATTCGAACGTTGTATACCAAAAATTAGTGGAACAAACGATTGAAATATTCTTTTCCGCATTTATCGGACTTTTCTTCCCTCTTTTACTTGCGATTGTATATGCCTTTCGAAAAAACAAGTTTAAAAAGGAACCGGAGAGTTCTTAGATTGAACTTCCTTACTAATTAATCATAAAGTATGTAGCCATCCAGCTGATCTTTTGTTGTAAAGATCGCTGGATTTTACCGTTGTTCGTGAAAATTTAGTGGATTTCTTTACGATTCACTTCCCGACTCCACTTCCATCCCTCCCTCGTTCTTACGATTAGTCAATCTTTTTAAAAGATTAATTTATACTTTCTAGGATGGTTAAGCGGGGTGGGATATCCCACCTCGCTTAACCATCCTTTTTGATATGCCAAAAAGACCTGACGATTTTGATTTTTTTCGAAAGGTCATTGTGTTATAGTTCTAGGTAGGTGATTACGATTTCTGAGCTGGTAGTGCGGACTCATAATCGTAAAGAATGCCATGCGTCAGTAACTGGAATGTCACTTTCAGAAACTTATTGATACAGGCGATGATCGCAACCTTATGAGGCTTCCTCTGAGGTTGCTTTTTTAGTTTGTAGTAATGGTCTACAAAATGATTCGTCTTTCCTTTAGCCATAAGCATAGCGCATATCATAAAATATAAAATCTTCCGCAGATGTTTGTTTCCTCTTTTATTAATACGATCTCTATATTGTGTATTCCCCGACTGATATCGCATGATATCGATGCCTGCGTAAGCGTTCAATTGTTTCGCATTCTTAAAGCGGCGAACATCTCCAATTTCTCCGATTAATCGGCATGCCGTCGAATCGCCTATACCCGGTATCGAGCGGTAGACAAGATATTCTTTTCGGCCTTCTGATAACTCTGTCATTTGTTTCACCAGTGTATCTTTCTTCTCCATCAAATCTGCAATTCGGGACGCGTAATCACGAACCTGGTCGCATCGAATATCATTCGGTTTGGTGGCTGGATAGCTGTTTCGCGCTGCTTCCAATAGAACGGATGCTTTCGCTTCGGCCCGTGTCAACGAAAGGTTCTTTCTTGTATTAGCTTTTAAACGATTCTTAATGACCGTCTTTGAATGATCCAGTAAAAGTGCAGGATGCGGATAGAGCTGAACAATATTTAAAAACAGAGCTGAACTTGGTGTAATAAGCTTTTCTAATTCTGGAAAACTTAGATGTAGAATCGAATGCATTCTGCTTTTCAGTAAAATCATTTCTTCATCGACTTCATCGTAATAACGCGTCATCGCACGCATCTGTTCATAATAATCATCTTGGATATATGTATTTTTACGCTCCACTTGAAAATGAGTTTTCGCAAGTTCATGGGCATCGCTAAGATCCGTTTTGTGCCGTCGCATCTTCGCCATCTGTAAATTGGCTTCAAGTGGATTCATGCGGCAATATGCATAGCCAGAATCTTTTAGAAATGCTTCGACAGGTTTTGAATAAACGCCGGTTGCTTCAAATACGATATCTGGCGCCCGTCCATCTACCTTCGTGATCTCTGCCATTCGTTTGTGTAATCGTTCAAATTCAGCACGTGTATGATGTAATTCGCCTTCGAATTCACATTGGCGATAACCATCATAAATCGCAATAGTACTTTTTCCTTTACTCACATCTAAAGCTACGACATGTTTCATGTTCATATCTCCTTCTTCACCAATCTTAGAAGCCTTCACAAACCTTATCGATTCCACTTTCTTATACACGATCTCTTTGGACCCAACATACTAAACTGATTCATATAAGAGCGTGAAGTTAGCCGGTTTTATATACGGACTCACAAATGGTCCCAGAGGCTGGTCGGCTTTTCTTCACTTCTACTATAAAAAATAGTAGCACAAACCATGGCCTTGGTTTGTACTACTAATGTTAGTATGTTTTATAACACACGATGCACCAAGCGCTTCCCTGCTTCAACATGCCCCACATACACCGGAAACTGCATGATTCGTTTTCGATACTCATACAAACTCTCTTCTTTCCCCGATTCCGCAAACGTTAATAAGTTCGACATCAACCGGTCAGCGTGTGTGACTTTCACACCCGTTTCGCGAAACGTTTCGCTATGCAACCGATAAGCGTCTGCCTCTTTTTTACCGAGATAAAACGCATACCAATTCGGTTGCTTACTTTTTACGACAAAGAGCTTGATTTCCCCAATACGTAGCGTGTTTTCGTTCATTGATTGCTGGATCGCTTCCTGATCGAACTCGATCTCTCTTAGTTTCAAACTATCTTCGTTTATTCCGATTTTTTGATTCGTGATCGCCCAAAAAATACTGTGGGCGGTCAATGACATATCGGTATCTAGTGCGTAATCAAATAATTCTTCAACTGTAATCACCTGTATATCCTCCTATTTTGAGTACCAGGTCCCCGAATGATTCAGATTTGTTCAGGTACCTGGCACCGAAGCGATCATGTGTCACTGAATCGATGCGAGTCGACTATTATCTTTGTTGTAGTAGACCATAAAACTGCCAACTGGCCCGTTGCGATGCTTGGCGATGTTGATTTCGAGATGGTTTTTGAGTTCTGATTCTTGGTCATAATAATCTTCTCTGTAGAGGAAGCACACGACATCTGCGTCTTGTTCGATGTTGCCGGAGTCTCGTAGGTCGCTCATCATCGGTTGCTTGTCCTGCCTTTGTTCAACTGCTCTTGAAAGCTGAGATAGTACGACGACTGGACAGTTCAATTCTTTAGCCATCGCTTTTAGATCTGCGCTAATTTGGCCGATTGCTTGGTTTTGGTTAGTCATTGTTTCTTCTGGTCGAATAATTTGCAAGTAATCCACAAAGATAATGGGTTGCTTGTTTGGTTGAGAGTTGATAACTCTTCGGGCAGTGGCTTTTATTTGACTCACTTTTATTCCGCCTCTGTCATCGATACGGATCTTGGCGCTTTGCAAATGGTCGAGTGCCGTCATCCACGAATTCTTCTGTGTGTTGTCGAAGTGGCGATGTGGATTGCGCATCTTCAATCGGCTGTATCCACCTGTTACGGATATCAAACGGTCGGTCATCGTTTTACGGCTCATTTCGAGCGAAAAGACGATCGGTACATGACCGTTCAATCCAGCAGTTAGTGCGAGATGATTGAGAGTATCCGTCTTCCCCATAGAAGGCCTTGCAGCGATGACAATGAATTCACTGTCTTGAAATCCGTTCAGCAGATAATCCATCGGTAGTAGGCCTGTACTAATTCCTGTCATGTCCGGTCCTTCGATGAATGGACGTTCATACTGACTTACGAGGTAATCGTCGAGTAGCAATGATTCATCTGACCTATGATCAGTATCCAGTTCTTCCAACGCTTTGATAATATCATTCGTCTCCCATAATTCGTTCTGTGCCAGCTGTAGGATTCTCGCCCTCTCGACTATCTTCCACTTGGAAATGACGATTTCTACATACTCGTCAAATCGTGCAGGGTTGGCAAAGCGACGTAGTTCCGAGACGTAATTGGCCCCACCCAGTTCTGCCGGTTCCCGTGTCGTCAGCAATGTAATGAAGTCGATCGAGTTCCCAGCGTTCGCCAGCTCTTTCATGGCTAGATAAATATTTTTGTGCAGTTGTGTTTCAAAAAATGCTGTCTGAATCCCACTGTCGAGGATCAAATAATTTTCCTCCATCATCGTACCGAGAAGGCTTTTTTCCATTAGTTCACTATTCATACGTGTTCATCCCCTTTGTTGAAATCCAGTTCTGGCAAAACGATCAAGCGCTTTTTCGGTTTCTGCACTACGGCTAGTTCATTGATATAGTTTTCAAAATTCGTTGTGCTAAATAATGTCGACGGTCGTAGGAAGCGGTTGAATTCAGCATGTTTCATCCACTGTGATACTTTGAGATCAATAACTTTCAGGAAATCTTCTTGCGTATAGCCCTCTTTCACTCTGCCAGCGATCATCTTCTTAGTAGCTGGTGAGGTGGCGTTGAATTGCTTTCCGGTTTTATCATTCAGATATTGAATCACATGATGTGCGACGTCGAGATTCATCTCGACTTGGTCTTTATTCTTTATTTTTAAAGATTCTTTACGTTCTTTGGTTATTGGCTTGCCCAACTCCGCCACGCGGACTTGCTTAACTTCGACAGGTGCACATGGCGCATCTGAGCAAGTGACTTGCTCAAGTTCAAAGGCACTTATAGGCAATTTAGTGTAGTCGATTCGGTACCATTTCGTGTTATCAATTTTCATCCGATTGTGATGCCGTGCTGAAATGAGATAGCCCTTTTTTTCAAGATCATAAATAATGCGTCTAATCGTATTCGATGACCAAAATGTAAATTCTTTTGTCCAGTCGTCATACGTTTTATAAATCCACTTATGACCGTCTCGAATATTTTTGGATATACGCGAGCGGAAATGCACTTGCTGCATAACCAAGGCTCCATTAATTCCAACTAAGTGCACGAGCGACGGCAGTAACGGTATCGGCTCTTCATCAATTAATAATTTCATTTGGTTGCTCCCCCTGTAGATCAGTAGTAGATGAGTGCTCACTTTGCACTTCTCATACTCCATATAGAGAGTTTTTCAGAAAAGGATACTCATTTTTAAAATTAATTTTACAGACGCTAAAAAAGGAGTAGAAGTTTAGCACTCCACCCCCTATAAATCATGTATTTTATACACACATCGTATAATTGATTTGATAGCATTTAGATATTGAACCTGATCTGTCCACCATTACGTCAAGATAACCTATGTTTTCAAGATTGAACAGAATGTCACTGATTGTGGCAGGTGTCCAGAACGGAAACATCTCTTGCCACTCCTTTGGTGTTTTATAAATCCAACGATCTGTGTCGTGTTCATTTTTCAAGCTGTAGACATATGCATGGATTTCTTGTAGCGCAATATATTCGTGCCAAGCATTTTTCTCCATTAACAGTTTTGTTGTTTTCAAGTATTGCTTCGTAGCTAGTTGATGCATATCCAATTCCCCTTTGATTTATATTGCTTTCTTCATAGGTTATATAGTGGAATTTCTGTTTATGGATACACAACCAATGGAATTTACTAGAATTGGTTTAATCTAGAGATCATTTCTTATGGTACTTATACATTTTCGAGTCGTCCTATTGGATATCTTTGGTATAATTGTGTGGAACTATAAAAATCAAGCGCTATTCAACCCACGTTGCTATTTACAGAATAATGATAGAAGTTACAGGATTGGAGGAGTTATGTGTTCTGGTTTAGATTTGGATTAATTATAGTGTGTGTGTTTGCTCTTATTTCACTACTTAAGGTTCTTCTGAGGAAACTACTTAAAATCGAAAAAGTAAAAAGAGAGTTTTTTTCTTATAACTACATAAATGAACTACATCGAAAAATCGATAAAAGTTTACGGGTTATTTCTACAGTTAGCCTAATCATTTTATATATTGTCTTACTTTTTTATTATGAAAACTTAATTTATTTGTTTTTCTTCGCCATCCTGTTTTTTACGATACTCGACTATATGATCACAGCATTTTTCGAATGGAAGTATACACTCTATCCAAAACAATCGATTCTGACGATAACCGAAATGCTAGTCTTAATAGCAGCTACCATCATCGTGGTTCAATTTAACTTACTTGGTCCCTATTGAACGAAGTACTAGATTCACGAATAAGAGCTCTACTTCAGGTACTATGCAGGTGAATGATGAGGCATTAAGAACATCTAGCTTCCATTGTTTCGAATGTAAGGATACAGAAGAACATGAAGTAATACGTGTCATTCTAGAATAGAATAGAAAATCAGATAGTTTTAGATTGGAGTCTGATTGATAGTCGACATGCCTTTGCAGTTGAGTTGTAGTTATACATCCGCCCATAAGACTCGCGTCCGGTTGCACTGTAGATTAACGGGTTTCCACCACTATCCCCTTATCGGATGCATTAGCCGAATAAAGGTGTGCCAGAAGCGAGCTATTTGATGAAATAGAATTCTATTTTTGAAAATTCCTTCAGAATATAGTGGTGTTTGTTTAAAATTAAAGACAAATAAGGCCAACTAGGAGGAGAGAAAATGGAAAAAAGTATATTGAGTTTAAAACTAAAGGAATACCGCAGACAAAAAGGGCTTACACAAGAGGAACTCGCGGAGTTATTAGAAGTTAGTGATAAATCAATTTCAAAGTGGGAATTAGGCAATGGCTATCCAAGTAAGAAAAACATGTTGAAAATATCAGATTTATTGAATGTGTCATTAGAGGTTTTAATGATCGAAGAACAAGCCGAGGATAACAGATTGAAGAGAAGCTTTAAGTATGCGTTGATTAGCTACTGCATTATTTTTTCGCTAACGATCATAATTAGAGGGATCAAAGAAGCAGATCGTTATCAAGATATATTAAGTAAAGATCTTGGAGAAATTATTAAAATAGTAATTGTTAATTTCGGACAAAATATTTATCTTTCCATTGTACCAGCTTTAATTATTGGTCTAGTCTTTCATTTCTACTTGATTCCCCGACAGCAAGCCGAGTAAATTATTAATAGCTATTCAATTGATTTTCACCATTCGGAAATAGGATGCGGTCGCCATATATTCTGATGCATCTACATCGCAAGAGTACCGGTTAGTAAGCACGAGAAAAGAAATACAAAAGGTAAAAAGAAGAAAAAACATCTATAGATCGGAAATTCATACTTCTTTCATTTTGTTTCCATCTTCTCTATATATCCTTATTAGTGTTCCATCGCTATTTTCACCGAGACAACGTATAATGAAAGAAGCAAAAGGAAAATCTATTTTTTCTTTAGTTTAAAAAAGAGGTGCAATTACTTGAAACAATTTGAAACAGCATTACCTGAGCAGTATGAAGCATTAAAAAAACAGGCCAATTATACGTCTAGCTGGCGAGAGCGTCTGGAAGCAGTCAAAATTTTATCAGATTATCAACATGACAAAGTCATAGATTTATTAAAAAATCGAATGCAAAATGACACTGTCTATCAAGTGCAAGTAACAGCATATGAAGCACTTGTTGCGTTTGGTGAGAAAGTAGAAAAGCCATCCCCTACACGTTTTGATATCATCAAAAATACAGACAAGATCTTCCTGCGGGTGAAAAAGAGCTTGCCAAAGGATCACACGGTGGAAGACTTTGCAGATAAACTAAAACGGATGCGTTTGGATGTTTTTGACGCATATGAAGGCGACAAAGGTGTAGAATTTATGAACTGGTTAGAGGGACGTTGGGCTAAGCTGTAGTCAGTAGTTTTACGTTTAATGAAAGAAAGCCATTTTCTCAAACGGAGAAAATGGCTTTCTTTATTTTACATTTATCTTCTTTAAGATTTCGTGTTCCGTAGCTGTCTTCTATTTCTCTTTGTTGCCAAATCTGCCAGTCTAACCGGTATGGGTAGTCGACTTTCATTATTTATTAATTCTTCAGTAATGGTCGTTGCTGTTGATATATCTATATAATTCCCACATGAAACGAATATAGGTTTGACATGTGATTGTGTTCGCAACACTCTGCCGTATATCTCCTTATGTATAAGTATATCTACATAAGAACCTGCCCTATTTTCAGGCATTTCCAATTTATGATTAGCTATTTTTAAATAACTTTTGGCGATACCGAAAGTTGGTTTATTCAAAAAGAATGAAGCATGTGTTGCGATTCCCATATGCCTTGGATGCAAATAGCCATTGCCATCAAACATAAATAGATCTGGCGCGTGTGTAAGCTTTTTGGCCGCTTCTATAATTAGGGGAAGTTCCCGAAATGCCAAATATCCTGGTATATAAGGGACTGCGATCATACCGGTGCTATTTGTTTCCTCAATAACCGCCTTTGTAGCAAAGTCTATGACGATGATGCTACAAACACCCCATTCCACCCCTGCCTCTTCCCAGTAAGCAACATCCACACCCGCAATAAATTTGATATCAGTAGCGGTTATTTTGTTTACTAAACTGATCTTTTCTTGTAAACAGAGTTGAATGGCATTCCATTTCGTTTGGTCAATCGATAGCGGATGAACATTCTGTATATGTATTTTCATTCCTCCTATATGACTGACATACTTCATTTTATCAAGAAATCAGCTAGCATACTTTTATCCATAATATGTCCGTTATTATTCATATATATACTCCCGCACGTTGCTAGCGTGATCATTTCTTAACGCTAATTATTTTATATTTAAATAAAGTGGTCATTCCGATATTCATGATGAAGTGAACCAAAATCGGTACTAGGAGATTGTTTGTTTTAAAATAGATCCAACCAAAAATGAGACTCGGGATGCAAATATTTAATAACATAATGGGCTTTTTAAAGTATTGGATATGTATGAGCAGAAACAATCCAGTCGTTAGTAGGATGGCAACCCATTCGTGCGTTGTAAATAGGAAAAGTACGTTTTGAATGATGCCCCTAAAGAATGTCTCTTCAAACATTGCGGCTATAAACATCAAAATGAAAATCTTTGATAGTGAATCGTCCTGATAGCTATTATTGTTGTCATCGATATAATTCGATGGAATAATAAAAGTCAAAACGACTCCGTAGACTACTAAAGCAATGGATGAAATAACTAAAATCATGATGGATTTCATTGGTTGATCAAACGAAAGGAGGTTTTGTATTGTGAGTACGTCGTAAACCAAAAGGCCAAAAATGATAGCAAAACAAACGAACGTAAATGAAGAAAATACAATGATCATGTCTTTGGTTTTAGAATCTTGCGTACTTTTTTCGTACCTGTTCTCTACTTGATCCATTTATATGACTCCCTCTCTAGATGACGTTGTTCAAGCTAAATTACTATCTAGTGGTTCTTACACCTCCTACTATACCTTCATTTTCTAGGAAGCGTTCCATTCGTTATCTTATTCATCATTTTATCTGACAAGTTTCCAATGCTGATCAGAACAAGAAAAACGATAAGGAGGAAAGCGAAAGATTGCAAGAAGATATTTGAAAACTGTCCCGCCAGCCAATTTCCACCGTAATATATGAGGGTCGTTATGGCTAGTACCGTAAAGACAAAATGAATCGCCACACCTATACGTTGGCGTGTATGTAGCTTTTTTATCTCTCTCCAGGTTTCTTTGTCTTTTACGAGATTCCGTACCACTAGCAATACTAGTAATAATATGAATACATAATCGTTCACGTTCTCCCTCCTCGACTAGCGCACAAGTCCATGCACTATTTCTAAATGAAGTGTAATATCCTATCACTTATGTACGTTTCCAAAATGCAGCCAAGATCATAAGCGGCAATACTAGCGCTACATAATATTGCATTGTCTGTAAAACTGACATTTTCCAGAAAAACCAAACTTCATTGTATTCAATCATTTGTTCCTCTTGCTACACATTTTACTCTTTAATAATGTACGGACTCAAGTACGCGATTCCCAGACTAACACCAAGTGCTACTGAAAACGACGTTAATACATTTTTCCAAAATGACAGAAGGATGGATTGAATTACAGACAAAAGACGTTGTCTCCTTCCTGTATATGAATAATCTCTATGTTATGATAGCAGGATAAATTAAAACTTGTCGGTGGAAGGGGAAAATTTCCAAACCGCAAAGTTAATATATAAAAAGAGGAGGAATCATAAAATGACTGTTCATCCAATCAAAGCCTTTTCCGATAATTATATATGGTGCATTCAAGAAGGAACAGAGGCAATTGTGGTAGATCCAGGAAAAGCGAGTGTTGTCCTTGATTTCCTAGAAGAAAAGCAGCTTCGTTTGACGGCCATTCTTTTAACTCATATGCATGAAGATCATACTGGCGGGGTACGGGAGATTTTAGCGAGTCATCCGGAAAGTCTTGTTTATGGACCGAAAGAAACGGAAGGCTTGGTGAATAGTGTGGTAAAGGAAGAAGACTCTTTTAACTTGCTGAACCAACCTTTCCAAGTCTACGAAACAGGTGGTCATACGCATGGCCATATCAGTTTTTTAATGGGGAATCATCTCTTCTGCGGGGATGCCTTGTTTTCAGCAGGATGCGGTCGGGTTTTTACCGGAGATTACGAAGCTCAATATGAAACTTTACAGAAATTTAAGCATCTGGATGACGATATAAATGTTTATGCCGGCCACGAGTATACCGAAACTAATTTACGTTTTGCCTACGAAATGCAGCCGGATAATAAAAAGATCTCCAAATCATTGGAAGAAGTTCAGGAATTGCGTGCTAAAGGACAACCAACTCTCCCGACAACGATCAGCAGAGAGAAGGAAATTAATCTCTTTCTGCAAGCGGAAACATTGAAGGACTTTATTGAATTGCGTAACGCCCGTGATGACTTCTAGAACAATGGACTTTATTCAATCGCATAAAGTGTACTGATATAGTATCTATGATAAGATAAGGTCAATAAACTGTTGGAGGATGATAGTAATGAACCAAGTACTTGTTGAAATTTGTTTACGTGTTAGAGATATTGATGCTACTTTAGATTTTTATACTGAACTTTTTGATTTTGAAGTAGCGAGTCGCAGAGAATTCCCTGAGAATAAATTTGATTTAATCTATCTCAATTCGCCAGGTTCTTCCGTACAAATAGAACTTACTTATAATTATGATGCAGAACCATATGTTATAGGAAATGGTTTCAGTCATTTAGGCGTAACAGTAAATGACTTAGAAGAAATGCATAAAATCTGTAAGGCATCTTCTTATGAAACAGGTGAATTGAAAGGACTTTCAGGTGAAACACCTTCTTACTTCTTTGTGACTGACCCTGACGGCTATAGAATCGAAGTAAAGCGTAAGCACTAAAACGTCCCATATACAAAAATGGTTATAAAAAGCCTAATCCTCCACTCTCTACTTAAAAATAGAGAAACGAGGATTAGGCTTTTATTTTACTGTCGTGTCTTTTTTGTTAGGCGAGTGGCTGTTTTGATTATATATTTATATAGTCATATTCCTTCTTTGTTATTATTTTTTATATTGATCCACTAAACCCCAAACGTCAGAATCCTTAATCAACTAAAGAGAGGTACCACATACGGACACTTGGTTGCATTCAGAATGGTTGGATTATTCTTGTAAGTACATGTTGATAATGCTACATTAATGATGTCGTTCTCTACCTTACCTGCTAATGTCTAGTAGATTTGTAAGTGGAACGAATAAATCGAATAAATACTATAGAAAAAATTAGTATTATTAAGGGGATAATGAATATGATACAAATCGGTAAACATGATCATGTTGGAAGCTTTTTAAGAACAGATGCCATTAAAGATGCGAGAAAAGCCTACATAAATGACGAATTGACGGCAGAGGCCCTTCGGCATGTTGAAGATGTAGAAATTGAAAAATTAGTAAAGAAACAAATTGATTTAGGAATAAAAGCCATTACAGACGGTGAATTTAGACGTTCTTGGTTTATGCATGACTTTTTCTGGGACTTAGAAGGAGTATCATTTGAAGCAGTTGAAAAAGGTTATGATTTTGTTGGACAAACTACTAGGGCGGAATCCTTTAAAGTAACAGATAAAATCTCATTTGGAAATCATGAAATGGTAAATGATTTAAAGTTTCTAGCTGACGTAGTTGAAAAGTATGGGGATGGATCACAATTTACAAAGTATACGATTCCTGCTCCAACAATGTTTTTCCAACGAGTCATTTCAGAAAAGGAAAAAGAAATATATCCAAATATCGAGGACTTAGCAGCTGACTTAATTAAAGTATACCAAGATGCTATCCAAGCTTTCTACGATGCAGGTTGTAGATATTTACAGTTTGATGAGTGTATCCTATCCGCATTAGATGACCCAAAACTAGCAAGTATTATGGAGAATTTCACAGGATTAAAATTAACAGACACAACAGATTTATTTGTAAGGGTTATTAAAGAGTCATTAAAGAATAAACCAGAAGATATGATTGTGGCGACACATATGTGTAAGGGAAACTATAAATCTGCTTATTTATATACAAGTGGTTATGAAACGGTTTCTAAGTATTTCGATGAGCTTGGTTATGAGGTGTATTTATTGGAATATGACGATGAACGTTCAGGCGGTTTTGAACCGTTAGCGAACATCAAAAACGAGGATACACAAGTGGTGTTAGGGGTTGTGACTTCGAAAACTCCTGAATTAGAAGATGCACATGCGATGAAAGAAAAAGTGAAAGCAGCTTCGGAGCATTTCCCATTAGAACGTTTATTAATATCACCACAATGTGGATTTGCAAGTACAGAAGAAGGAAACAGTCTATCAGAAGAAGAGCAGTGGAGTAAAATGGAACATATTATCAAGCTGTCGAATGAAATCTGGTAATACGTAAGAACTTTCCATTCTACGTCAAAACACACACGCTCTTTATTTTCACATGAAAAGCGTGTGTGTTTAGTGTAGATTTTAAATAAAGTTTGATCATTGCTCCTATTGATTACAACAATCGCGTCCTTTTGATAAATAAACCACTCTTCCTATTTACGATACCGTTTTCTTTGATAGGTCTATATAAGGTTTTAATTGTATTTTAAAAGAGAAAATCATCCATACATTGTTTATTAAGAAACTACTCCCCAAGCGACTGATACTCTGCGGCAAGACCTTTTTGAACGCCAGGTCTGTTCGCAATGCGATGAGACCATTCCAAGAGATGGGTATATTCCTCCATGTTTAAAAATTCATAAGAGCCTTCATACAATTTTCCTAAAGCTAAACGTCCATACCAAGACCATATCGCAATATCTGCAATAGTATAAGTATCACCAGCGATATAAGAACGCTGAGCTAATATCTTATCTAGCAAGTCTACTTGACGTTTCGTTTCCATAGTAAAACGATCAATTGGGTATTTCATGGGCTCTGGCGCATAAGCAAAAAAGTGACCAAACCCTCCACCAACATAAGGACCTGACCCAATTTGCCAGAATAGCCAATTAATGGTTTCTGTCCGTCCATGAATATCTGTCGGGATCAGTTTATTAAATTTCTCAGCCAAGTACAGCAGAATCGACCCTGATTCAAAAATTTCCATACGTGGACTTTGACTTTGATCGACTAGCGCTGGGATCTTTGAATTAGGATTGATCTTAACAAAATCTGACCCAAATTGTTCCTCGGCTCCAATATTGATTTCATACAAATCATAATCTGCACCATCAACACCCAACTCTTTTAATTCTTCCAGCATAATCGTCACTTTAATACCGTTCGGTGTTCCGAGTGAATAAAGTTGGAACGGTGCCTCTCCGACCGGTAGTTTTTGTTCAAAACGTTCACCGGCTGTCGGACGATTCCCCCATCTATTTGTATTCTCTTCTTCCCACTTCCACACGTTTGATAATTCATATTTTGTCATCTCAACACTCCTCCTACTGTCTATTTAGTAACTCCATCATACTAACAGCAGAAAACTATTCCAACTATTTAGTTTACCATCCAGTTAACGCGCCCAATAATAAAGTAATACGTTATGGCTTTCTGAAATTAAATTGATCTGTTGGTACATTCAATGAATGCCCATTAATAACCACTGTATCATTATCTGCCCAAGTAATAATTACTGTATCCTCTTTATAATTCCAATATATATTTTTCGTTTTATTATTTCCTTGATTGAAAACCAATTCTCCGCGAATAGCATAAGGCACTGTAGCTCCTCCGTTGGCGACGTAGGCTTTTACTGTGTATTTTCCATCAGGAGATGTCTCCTCTGTCAAGTATTCTCCTGGCGGCAATCTACTCATATCATAGAATGCCCAATAGACACCATAACCAATAAATGCAGCCAACAATAAACTGACGACCATAAACACTTTTAACGTATTTTTTTTAATCGACTTTGCCCACCTTTTATATGAATTTCCATCAAAGTATCCAAAGAACATCACTTTCGTACATTAGTAAATAGTTAACCCATTTACCGTACAGTCGGCTTAATCAACACTTTAATCTCTTCTTTATTTTCCTCAACCATTTCCTCCAATAACTGATTCGCTTCCTCATTCATCTTTTCATCGCCGAATTGATAGCCGTCTAATTTTTCTTCCAGAAAGGTGATGAGATGTGCATTTAGTTCGTTTATTCTCTTGGCGTATTCCTTTTGGTACTCTTCCGGATCCATATGCAGCTTTTTGGCTTGAGATTCAGCAAAATCACGTATTTGCCTGCCGCCTTCATCTTTTGTGTTTTTAGGAGGCAGTTCTGCAAACCAGTCTGGATCCGTTTCTAAATTCCCAGTTATATCAAAGCCCATTTCTTGTACCTCTTGTTTTACTAATTCTAATTTAATTGTTCCATCCAAATAATCCAATGCAGTCTCATCAGGATATAAGAACCGTAAATCCCCAATCGTAATTTCCTGCCCTTTTACAATGGCTGCCGGTTCATGATCATCATATTTCGATATGCCGCTGCAACCGGATAGGAGGAAAATAAGCAGAACAAGAGAGTATCTGAAAAAAGCTGTCATCACTACATCTCCTAATCCTTAATTTTTAAAATATGCCGTTTTTGAAACAACTATGTGTGACTATCGCAACCGTTATTACGATCATTATGATGGTTGAGCTATTTCTTCTTTTTTAAATATACCAATCAACAACATAACGCGTCCGATTATGAAATGATTGAGAAAATATACAGCATGATGAATGTCACCTAGGGATTTTTAACAATTACGGCATTAGTTAAATCTACTGCAAAAGCAATTGCCCACACTCGGTGCTTTCTTTTCTCCAACTTCCTCTTACTTTAAACATATGCAATAATCACACCAAACAAAGCAATTAAATATCCCACACCAATCGCCATTCTCATTCTTCCAGTTTCAAGTGAATTGTTGTTGGTACTTACTTTTTAAATTGACCTGTATAATGAATAGGGTTAATACTTTGTGCTGGAATCGCAACCGATCACGGGATGGTGGTTGCAACCCGTTGATCTGCGCTGCAACCAGACGCGTTCCGCGGGCACGGCTTCCGCACCGATTAACTCTGCGCGTGTTTTAAATTCACTTCCATAGACGCACTCGTTTGTTTTATAGAGTTTTCAACAATCGCTATTTTCTCTTTTATATTTATCTTTTTGCAAAGCAAATAACAACCAAATCATAAATAAACCAATAGATACATACCTAACATCTTTTTCAATTGGATGTCCAAGTGCCCACCCTAGTAAGTCTTTACCAATAAGGGTTATGAGAGTTAAAGTAAAAACAACTAAAAAAGAATGGATCATTAATTTCAAAAAATTAATTTCTGAGATTTTTGGTAGTTTCAACATACCCCACCTTTTTATCTACTAAATTTACAAAACTATCAGGCACAGTGCTTCTTCCACAACTGCGCACTTTTGTACAATCAGTCTTCTTTTTATAATAATTTTATAAGAGTTGAGACTACGAAGTAAGTTAGGAATCCCGCAACAAAGTAAAAAATGTTTTTCTTCATAGTTTATTAAGATTCCCCTTTCATAACAATCGTGCCTGATTACTTTGTAACTTTTAGCCATAGTTTCTATCCAAAAACAGGAGTAGAAAACTACTTGCACAAAGGAAAAATGCAATTCGAGTTATGATGTAAATGGAGAGTTCAACTTTAGTTAATTTCCTTTCCTTCTTAATTTTCTTGAAATGAAAATAGTAGTAAATACCACATATGAGCAGGACAACACCTGATAACTGATATATGTTTTTTAACAACTCAATCAAGAAAATCCTCCTCTCCTAAATGGTCTTTTAATGGCACAATCCTTATTCCAGAATTGCACTCGTTAACGTAAGAGCGGTTACAACCCGTTGATCTGCGCTCCAGCCGGACGCGTGTCCTATGGGCGGGCGGTGAACCACACTACTCGCTTCGCTCGCAAAAGCCTTTCTTCGTTATGGCTCTCGCTGATCCTCTTGGCGTCGCCGGCTGTAGCGAAGATCAACTAAGCAAGTACACAGAAGATATACTACAAACGCGCCCGGTAAAGGCAAATTAGTCAAGATCCGTTGACTTGCGCTCCAGCCGGACGCGTTCCCGAGGGCGGGCGGTGAACCACACCCCTCGCGTTGCTCGCCGGGTGTTTTACCTGTCCCGCTGATCCTCCGGGAGTCGCCGGCTTCCGCTCCAATCAACTAGCCAACTACAAAGAAGTCTCCTCCATAAACGCGCCCGATAACGCAATAAGCGTGATGCGAATCATTCACAAATAACTGACCAATTAATAGCTAAAAAATCTTGTTCTACCTGAGCAGTCATATTGTGTTCCACGCAGGATTTTTTTGCGTTTTGAAACGAGTTATAATTTGAAAAACCGACTATTCCAAGAAATGAAAAGATGATTAGAGGAACTATAAATAACTTCTTTTTCTTAGGGTTCATAGCCAATACCTCCTTACCTGATAATCTGGCCCGATTCTGGAACGATATTGTATAACAAGACTTACGTTTTATTTGCATGTGAATCACCGTATACTTTATAAACAACGCTGCCAAATGTAAACTTAACAGGGTATAATGAGATAATAATAGCAATTATCTGGCTGGCTGTTTTGATTACTCCTGTCAGATGCAATTTGTCGTTAATGACGAAGTTTGCTAATTGAATTAGACCAAATACAATACTGACCGATACTGCTAACGCAAACAAGATTAAAGCAGCTTGTGATATAGACAGTTCTCCTAATTTTTTAATGCTACCATCACTGATTGAAAAGCTGATATAAGATAATGGGAGTAACAATAAGTACCAATTTGAATAGCCAAATACAATCCAAGAAACTCCCATTACTAAAAGTAAAATCCATCCGATTATATTAAATGCCTTTTTGTTCACTTTCCCTTTCATCCTTCCTTAAGAATTGAAGTATCCCGTTACATCCCTCTCTTAAATACGGATCAACCTTTGCTTACGTTTCACTCTTAAGAAATATTGGCCCGATTACTGAAAGAGTATAAATAATTCATAAAACAATTGCGTTCATTATGGGCGAAATACTATGAAAACTCCTGATTTTTCTAAGTGTTTAATCAACTCTGAACAGCGCGAAAATCTAAGCTTGATAACAGTTGTGTAGTGCAAAATAGAAGTACAGAGTTTTGAAAAGAAAAAGTACATAACGTTGCAACTGAAGTTTCAACAAAAAAAGGCTTGCCAGCCTTCCAAATCTTCTCTACTGTATTGGTGTCGAATCAAATCAGTGGAGGTTGAAAGGAATGCTAGCAATGCCTGAAATTAATTGTATCAAACTAATGAGGAATCAGAAATCATTATCTATTAATCATATATCAAAAACTCTAGGTATTAATTGGAGAACAGCTAAAAAATATGCAGATGGTGATCAATTGCCGCAGGAAAAAGAAAGAAAAAGAACAGGAATGATGTATACAGAAAAATGGGGAGAAATTGTTGGTGATTGGCTTTGGGAAGACCAAAAATTAAAAAGAAAAGATAGAAGAACAAACAATGGAATCTTCACTGCACTGCAAGATATGGGATTTAAGGGATCCTATCGTACTGTTTCATACTTCATTAAAGAATGGCGTGAAGGAAGAGAAGATATTGAAGGTGAGACGAAGGACAAAAACTATGAGCGACTCATTCATCCCCCTGCTGAAGCACAATTGGATTTTGGATTGATGCAAGCGGTTCAAGACGGAAAATATCGAGATATTCATTGCTTAGTCATGTCTCTTCCTTTTAGTAACAGTGCGTATGCAGTTCCATTGCCGGCAGAAAATCAAGAGTGCCTCTTACACGGCATGAAAATGATATTTGACCAACTAGGTGGAGTTCCTAGAAAAATCCGTATTGATAACATGAAAACAGCTGTCGTTAAACCAAGGAATAGAAACGAAGAAGCTGTATTCACAAGTGAATTCTTACAGTTTGCCAATCATTATGGATTTGAACCTCAAGCATGTAATCCATACTCCGGTAACGAAAAGGGAAATGTAGAAAACAAAGTCGGTTACGTTCGATATAATTTCATTACTCCAGCCCCTGTCATAGAGAGTTTAGAAAATTTGACTAAGCTACTAGAAGAGCAACTAACGAAGGACCGACAACGCGTTCATTATAAGAAACAAGTTCCTTTACAGGAGCTACTGCAGGAGGAGTATCAATACCTTTTAGCGTTGCCTGAAGAAGACTATCCAGTATTCAAAGAAGAAAAAGTAAAAGCGAACAAGTATGGAGAAATCACGTTAGATAAAGTAAAGGTCTATGTTCCGAAAGCCTATAATTACAGCAACTTGTCTATAGTGAAATATTGGGATCGCTTTAAGGTGGTATCTCCTCACGGAGAACTTTTATATAAAGATAACCGACCCTATATGCATAGGAATCGCGAGATTCCATGGAAATCCATCTTAAAGGCATGGTTAAGTAAACCGCGGCAGTGAGCTACTCTCGTTTTTCAGTTTATTTACCAGGGCGTATTTATGAATACCTAAATATCTCCAGTCTTACGATTCGTAAAGAACGCATCAACTGGCTTCTTGGGCTATTAGCTACTTATGAAATGAATGAAATCAATGACCAATTCTATGAGCTGTTGGGTGGCCAATCAGACACTTTGAAAGAGCCAGAGGCGCATCCATATGATATTGATTGGAGCAATTATGATCAGCTCCAGAATACCTCGCAGATTGAAGGTGAGGTGCAGTGAACACAGATTTACAGACGATGTGCAAAACTTTACGCTTAGCTCATGTGCATGATGTTTTTTCGGATATTCCATACGAGAACCCGGTTCAATTTCTTGAAGATTTATTTCAAAAAGAGCTGCAGCTGCGAGAAGAGGCGAAAGCTTAACGATTAATAAAGAAAGCAAGATTTCTACAAAAGAAGTCCCTTTCGTCATTTCAATGGAGTGAACAAATTCATTTCCCTTCTCACATTGATTCACAAGAGTTATGTACTCTAAATTTTATTAGACGTAAGGAAAATTTAATCTTAACCGGTGCGCCTGGTACAGGGAAGACTCATTTAGCAACAGCAATTGGATATGACGCCTGTAAGCAAGGTCTCGAAGTACGCTTTTACAGAGTATCAGATTTGGCTGAAGCCTTGGAGAAAGCATGGCAAGAAGGTAAGTTAACTCAGTTTAGAAACCGCTTTAAAAGCGTGGACTTGATCATATTAGACGAGATGGGGTACGTGCCGTTCAATAAAGAGGGAGCAGAGCTCCTCTTTCAGCTCATTTCTGACTGGTACGAACAGAAAAGTTTGATCATCACTTCAAACTTGGAATTTAGTCAATGGAATCGCGTTTTTAGTGATTCTAGATTGACTGCTGCTTTAGTAGATCGGGTGATACATCATGCCCATATATTAAATTTTACAGGAGATAGTTTTAGGGTAACTAACGCATTATCACGTCAAAAATAAGACTAAAATGAAGGCTGGCAAGCTTGTGTATTTTTCTTTGCATTCTTCTGCACTTTTTTCTTGCAAAACACAACAGTCACCCAATTGAAGTGATTTATTACGAATACAATCCCATTATTTTGTCTTTAGTTAAAGTATTTAATCGTCTCATATCAACAAAAATAAGGTAACTGCCACTGCTGTGTTTTCAACGCTTGTTTACTAGTAGGATGATCCCAGCTTGGATACACTCTTAATGCCATTTTTCCTTTTGTTGAACTGGAGCTAATCATATCCTGGTGCAACATCACTTCCTTCGGAAAAATAAATTGTCCAAACTCATGTGTATTTTTAAAAGTAGTGATCACGAACAAATCAGGTGCTTCCTCGTATGAATAAGGTTGATTTTTATCGTTTTCGTCCTTTTCCCAAAACGCAACAAACTGCCCTACTTTTCTAGGTGTTGTATTCGCTACCCTAAATCGAACAGTTCTAGAAGCTATTTGAAATGTACCAGCGCCGTACTTAGCATTTTGCTTTTCTTCTTGCACCGATTGTAAAATCAAATGATTGGGCTCATACATCATTTCATTAATATAAGTAACTGCACTATAAAAATCTTTCATGGTGTGCCCCTCTAATTCGTTATGGATTACAATATTATCCTACTACTTATTCTTACTAGCATAGCATTTTTTATTGGACGTCGTGTTTAGTTCATGCGATACTTTTTATGTCTTATGAGCGAGATATATTACCGGCTGTTTACTTCCCGAATGCTAATATTTCACTTCAACTTTCACTTGAAGATGATAGTCATTATCATTTGTTTATTGTATAATGAATTTGGCCTTTTCCTTATTCATTTCTTGTAACGAACGAAATGGACTCCAAACATACCGATATTTGGATTAAAAGCATTAGTAATTTTAAGATTTTACTTTGGAAAATGAAAATTTATACAAAGATAGGTTAATTGTCATGAAAAAATGGCCATTGTTTGTATTATTTTTTACCTGTATGCTAGTGATCTCCGCATGTGGATCTAAAGATACGGATAAACAAGCAGACGAATCGTCTAGTACTACTCAAGAAGGTGCGGAATCAACTGAAATAAAAGTTCAGCATGAACTTGATGATCAAGAAGTGGTGTTGAATAAAGTGCCAGAGAAAATTGTTGTAATGGATTTTGGTGTATTAGATACGTTGGATTCATTAGGCATTGAGGTTGCAGGTGTTCCACAAAATGTGGTACCTGAGTATCTAAAAAAGTATGCTGGATCTGAATATACAAGTGTAGGAAGTTTAGTGGAACCAGACTTTGAAGCAATTGATGGAATGAAACCGGACCTAATTATTATCGGAGATCGTCAAGCCGAAATGTATGATGAATTTAAAAGTATTGCTCCAACCGTTTATATGAGTGTCGACTTTACGAACTATATGGATTCGTTTACAGACAACATGGAAACGATTGCGAACATATTTAATAAAGAAGAGCAATTGACAAAGAACTAACAGAAATAAATGAAAAAGTCGATGCTATTCAAGAGAAAACGAAAGATCTTGATGCGAAAACGTTGATTGTCATGGTGAATGAAGGAAAAATAAGTGCTTATGGACCTGGTTCGCGTTACGGTGGATTCATCCATGATGTTGCTGGGTACAAAGCGGTTGATGAAAACATTGAAAAAGCGAAATTTGGTCAATCCATTAACTTTGAATATATAACAGAAAAAAATCCAGACATTATCTTTGTCGTGGATCGTAGTGCAGTACTAAATACCGCGCATGATAGCACAAAGGAAATGTTTGAAAATGAACTGGTGAAAAAAAACAAACGCTTATAAGAATGACCATATAATTTATCTAGACACAGAAGCATGGTTCTATGGCGGTGGATTGCAATCATCGAAAAAGATGATTGAAGATACAGAAGCCTATTGGAATGAATAGATTCACACTCCTTATTTTATTTCGCTATTTATAGCCTAGACTATACGGAAAACTATAAGTAAAACCATCTAAAGCTGCCGGGATATCTCCGTTAGCGTTAGATGGTTTTTTTGTAGGAATTATTTTTGATCTACCTTCATTAATAAGGTAGACCAACATTTTTCAGCCCTATGAATTGAATTCTTTACTTTTGTTATCCAATAGTATAATCGTCGTATAAGAATCAATAGTAGATACTGAATTTAGTTCCTCGAAATGTAAAATTTCATTTATAGTCTTTTCAGTTTCCATCACTAACTTATGTGCATCATGGTTAGAACTTTTTATTGTGGTTTGAATGATAATGGACTTTTGATAATTAGTATTCATATCGCCAACTACGTCAATATGTTTGTTTGTAATAAGCTTCTGCCAAATCATTTCCTGTAGAAATACCTGATTCGATATAGTGATAAAGACGTTTTGATTTTCTATTTATTTTATCGAGCTTTGCCTGAATAACTTCTTTATGATTCGTGATCAGCCCGCCATGTCCAGGAAATACGATATCAGCTTCAAGCTGCTGAATTCGTTTCAGCGATTTGCTGTATTCCGCAACGGCCTGCAGCCGATTGCCCTCGAGATCCGGATCAATAATTGCATTTGTTGAGCTGTTAGCAAAAAAAAGATCTCCTGAAAACAGCCATTTTCTTTTTTCATCATATAAACAGATCGAGTCAGGTGAATGTCCAGGTGTGCCTAGCACACGAAGACCAGCTATTTCATCGCTTTCTTTAATTAGAGTAATGTCTGTCTGCAATTCTTTCTTTTTTACATTTTGGATAGTGTCCTGCATTTTTGCAAGACGGACCGCCCCTTGTTCACTACAATCCATTTCTTCATACAGTTTTTCAAAAAATGTGTAGCGCATTCGTAAAAAATCCGTATCCATCTTTAAACGCGGCACAGCTAACGGGTGCGCATAGACCGGCACTCCTTTCTCTTTCAAAATATACGGAACCAAACCAACATGATCTTCATGATGATGCGTTAATATAATGCGATCAATATTTGAAACATTTAACTTTTGCTCAGTCAGGACTGCTTGTAGCGCCTGCAGGCTTTTCTCATTAGTAAGCCCCGCATCCAGTAATGTAATGGAATCGTTGTCACGTATTATATAAAAATTAAATGATTGCAATGAATGGTTTTCAATTGGCAGCACAACAGGATAAACCTCCCTGCCGTAACGGCTAATAACAGATTTCATTTAATTCACTCCTCGTTTCCATATTAAAACATAAAGATCCAGAACGCCAAAGATTCACACGTATGAAAGGATTGTTTTGTGAAATCCTATTAAAAAAGGAATGAAGTTTAGTGACCGGTAAAAAGTATACTGAAGCAGGCACAAACATTGAAGATGTCAAAAAGCAAAACGCCAATTCAGGTTTAACTTATAATGAAGTAAAGGAATTGATTGCAAAAGAAATGATGAAGAAGGAATCGCCTTCGGACGATATGATAAATCAAAGCTAATTTTGCATATAACGTACCTACTGACTAACAAAGACTAACTGTCCTACCAATCCGGGAAACTCTCCTACCACGGCGTTATTCAATACAAAAAGCAAACTTCGTTTAGAAGTTTGCGTTTTCCA
Organism: Sporosarcina ureae; assembly: GCF_002082015.1. GTDB lineage: Bacteria > Bacillota > Bacilli > Bacillales_A > Planococcaceae > Sporosarcina > Sporosarcina ureae_A. Next base: position 356,894 of record NZ_CP015109.1, read on the forward strand.
TGCATTATTAATTCGAAATGACCGGCAGCACAATATGTGTTGGATATTGAGCACCATGATGAATTATCTGATTCGCTTTGATCATTTTTTCAGTATCCTTTGTTGTATCTCCCGTATTCGGGTTTACTTCGAAACGCGGAAAATTACTTGAAGCAATTTCAAGACGTATGGAATGTCCAGGTAAAAATACATTGCTTGTTGCCCATAAGTCTATTTCATATTCCACAACCTCGCCGCACAAAGGTGCTTCTTCTTTATTCCCATTCCGATATTTAGCTCGTACAATGCCGTCCGTTAAATTATAAGCTTTTCCGTTGGGCATCACATCAATCAATTTCGCAATGAAATCTGTATCAACCGCATCTGAAGACGCCCATAATTTCACTTTTATCCACCCTGTCACTTCAACCGGTTCTGTCAGAGGCTCTGTTGTGTAAACAGCGATATCCTCTCTTTTTTCAAGTCCCTGCTGATCACGCGGCCCTGAATTTCTTCCTTTATAAAATAACGTGCCGCCCCCGTGACTTGGTACAGGATTTTCAGGATCATGTACATAATAATCTTCACCGGCTTCTACAGGCTTGTTCCATATTAAGCGACCCGATTTCATATTTTCATTCGCATAACCGTCGCTTTCTATATATAAAGGTGTCAATTGAGTTCGCTGCAGGGGCCATTCTTTTTCAGATCGCCACTCATTAATCCCCATTACAAAAATCTTTACAGGATCCTCATCCGCTGGAATACTTGTATGTTCTTCTTTTAGCCAATAGTCAAACCAGTCAATATGAAGAGATGTTATATCCTCTTTCCCATCAATATTATGGCCGGAAGCCAGACCGCCAAATGCACGCTCACCAATGTCAGAGTCTACATATCCATGAGACCATGGTCCGATAATAAGTTTTTGATTGTTCAAAGAGCTTTGCATTTGCTCGTAATTTAATAAAGTCGGTGCTAAATGGCTGTCATACCAGCCTGCTAAATGGTATGCCGGAAGTCGAAGCGGTCCATTTTCGTCCAATCTTTTCAACATTTCCTGTTTTAATTCCCCACCAAAATCATTCAGGAAATATTTTTCATAGAATGGGATCAATACCGGATGCTTTTGAACAGGTTCCCACTTTTCATAAGGGACTGCCTGATGGTGCTCATCGATACGGTCCAGATCTTTAATCACTTCAGCCATCGCTTCTTCGTAATTATCTACTCCAGCTCTTTTCAAATAATCATACACGACGGAATCAAGCATCCATGTTTGGGCAGCTGCCAATTCCGTAATTCCACCCCGGGCAAATAAACCGCTTTCTTTCATATTCCCAGTCATTGCAGGAAAGATCGCTTGCAGCGCTTCCGGCTTTTCCAAAGCTGCATACAGCTGTGTAAAACCGTAATAAGACAGGCCAAACATACCTACTTTGCCATTGGAATACGGCATTTCAGATGCCCATTCCACCGTGTCGTATCCGTCTTCAAACTCTTGAATAAATGGTGCAAACTCTCCTTCAGAAGCAAAACGTCCGCGCACGTCCTGAATAATTACAATATAGCCGCTCATTGCAATGCGGATTGGATCAATATAACGGTGTGAAAAGTCTGGAAGGTTTTTATTATAAGGCAGTCTTGTCAATAAAACCGGAAAAGACCCTTCTTCCGCCGGACGATAAATATTAGCGTATAACTTCACTCCGTCTCTCATTACGCATGGCACTTCTCTGTCTACAATAATTTTCTGATCGTTGTTCATTATCCAACACTCCTTCTTTTATATGTAAAAGCCCTGTGCAGAGGATTAATTTCCACCAACACAGGGCCCCCTGTTTTTATTTTCCTAACATTTCATTCACTTTGTCCTGATTATTGTCGATCCAATTTTGTGCCACTTCTTTTGGATCTTTTCCTTCAGTTTCAATCTGTTCGATCATTTTTTCTACATCATCAATTGAAATACTCCAGTTACTTAAAAACTCATAGACTTTTGGATTATTTTCTTTTAATTCTTTATTCGTGATTACCTCTACTGAAGCTTTTTCGAAGTATTCTCCTTGATCATCTTCAAGAACTTTTAAATCGAACTTATTAAACATCGTATGAGGTCTCCAGCCGAAAAACGCGACCGGCTCTTCTTTGCTCATAAAACGTTGTGCCTGCGCCAGCATTCCTCCTTCAGATGAGTTCACCTGCTTCATGTCGAGGTCATATCCTTCAAGCATGTCGTTAATAATACCTGTTGCACTTGCACCATCTTCAATCCCGTACATTTCATTGTTGAATAAATCTTCTTTTCCTTTAATATCACTTACTTTATTAATATCGTCCATATAAGTTGGTACAACCATACCTGTTGCTACATCGTCATAGCTTACCGCTGTTTGTTCAATATTATCTTTATATTTTGCAATGTGGTTTTCATGCGCTGGAAGCCATGCATCCATAAACACATCTATATCACCGCGGGAAAGACCGATAAATACGTTCCCGGCATCCGCTTTTACTTCTTCTGCTTTATACCCCATATCTTCAACAATCAATTTAGCAATCTCTGTAGGTGGAACAGTACTAGTCCAAGGCGTTATTCCAAATGTAACTGTTTTGCTTTCGCTTTCACCTGAATCTTTGTCTGACGTTTGTTCTTTGTCGTCTCCTGACGAACATGCAGCTAGCGCTAATAGCAATAACGCAGTCATCGTACCCATTAAAAACTTTCTCATTTAAATTTCCCCTTTTACTTTTTTGTTCCAATACTTTGCGTAATTCTATCTAAAATGATGGCAAGCACAACAATTGCAAGACCACCTGTTAGACCAAGTCCAACGTTAACTGTGGAAATACCAGTTAATACTGTATCCCCTAGTCCTGGTGCACCGATCATAGATGCAATGACCGCCATGGAAAGTGCAAGCATCATCGTTTGATTAACACCAGCCATTATCGTGGGAATTGCCAGTGGAAATTGTACTTTTGCAAGCAATTGCCAGCGGGTTGCGCCAAATGCTTTGGAAGCTTCAATGACTTCTTCCGGCGCTTGTCTAATACCTAGACTTGTCATGCGTACTGCCGGCGGTGTGGCAAAAACGAATGTTGCGATAACTGCCGGTACAGCGCCAAGCCCGAATAATAGAATCGCGGGAATTAAGTAAACAAAACTCGGCAACGTCTGCATAAAGTCCAAAATCGGACGAATTATGCGGTCGGCTGTCCTGTTGAGCACCGCTAAAATCCCGACCGGAATCCCGATAATAACGGATATCAAAGTAGAAACAATTACGATGGCTACTGTTTGTACAGATTCATCCCATAAATTAACGGCACCGATGTAAAATGCACCGATCAGGGAGAACAATGCCAATCCTTTGCCAGAAACTTTCCATGCCAGCAAAATGACTAGCAGTACAATAACTTCAGGTGGAATAATAAGAAGAAAGTTCGTTACTGCATCAATAAATGCCCGCAGCATGTCGCTTATTTTATCGAAGAAACCAGACGTATTTGGAAGAAGCCAATCGTCTACAAATGTATTTGTCCATTTTTCTATAGGTAAGTTAAAGTAGTTCATAATGAAGTCACCTCGCTAGTTTCTGAATCTTTCTCTTTGCCGAGTACTAGACCGGAAAGGATGGATACGCGCGAAATAATTCCTAATAACTTGCCGTCTTCAACAACAGTTATTGGATACTTCGAATCGACCGCGATTTCAATCAGTTCATTTAGCGGGGTAGTCGGAGGCACTGAAATCACTTCTTTAATGAGCATTTCATTTAGCGGGATTTCTTCTTTATATGCTTTTATCGCATCGTCAATCGTTAAAAGACCTTCGAAATGATTTTCTTTTCCAACAACGAAGATACTTGAAGCGCCAACCTCTTCCATTTTGCGGACTGCCATACGCGGTCCATCTCTATGTGTCATCACAACTTCTGGACGTTTCATGACATGAGAAGCTTCGAGCACTTTGGAACGGTCTACATCTTTAACGAAGTCTGTAACGTAGTCGTTTGCAGGGTTTTCCAGAATTTCTTCGGCTGTTCCAATTTGAACGATTTGTCCGTCTTTCATAATGGCAATACGGTCACCGAGTTTTAGTGCTTCATTTAAGTCATGTGTGATGAATAAAATCGTTTTTCCTAATTTGCTCTGCAAATTCATTAATTCATTTTGCATTTCTGTCCGTATAATCGGGTCCAGCGCACTGAATGATTCATCCATTAATAATATATCCGGATCATTCGTCAATGCCCGCGCAATACCGACGCGCTGCTGCATACCACCGCTTAATTCTGATGGATAACTTGCTTCATATCCTTTCAAACCGACATCTTCAATCGTTTTTAACGCTTTTGCTTCGCGCTCTTCTTTTTTAACGCCTTGCAGTTCCAAGCCGTAAGCGACGTTGCTCAAAATCGTGCGATGAGGAAGCAAACCGAAGTTTTGGAACACCATCGCTAATTTCTTTCTTCTCGTTTCCAGTAAATCTTTATGATTCATTTTTGTCAGGTTTTCACCATCGACAAGAATTTCACCGCTTGTCGGTTCAATAAGACGGTTCACAAGACGGATAAGTGTTGATTTACCGCTCCCTGAAAGTCCCATAATAACGAAAACTTCACCGGTTTTCACTTGGAATGCCGCTTTATTAACCCCTACTGTCATGCCGGTTTTTTTCAGTATTTCAGGTTTTGTATGACCGTCTTCTAGCATCTTTAAGCCCTGAAGTGCGGGTGAACCAAAAATCTTCGTTAAGTTTTTCACTTCGATTTTATACATAAGAATTCTCCTTTAGTAGTCGCAGTTGAACCCTGCAGCCTGACAAGCTTATCGGCGAATGCCGATTGTACGTCCTGCTTGCTTAGGTATTTCCAGCTGATGATCTGCTTGCGCTTTTGTTTTGATCGTATTTGAAAATGCGGACGGAAAAGGCGCTGCTTTTCCTGTCTCAGTATCGATCCCCATTAGCATTTGCTCACTTGTTGCAACGAGTTGACCATCTGCATTCATCATGTTGAAAAAGATATGCAATCGTTTCTCATCTGTATCAAGGAGCTGTGCAGCAATATCCAGCTTTTCACCTTCACTTGCTTCTAATAAATAACAGAGATGGGTTTCTAATGTAAAAATCGTATAACTATAAGTTTCACGGCCTTTTTCATCCAAACCGATATATTCCATAAATGAATCGACAGCCGCGCTGAACGCTTGCGCATAAGCAGCGTCGTTCATATGTCCGTTGTAATCCACCCATTCTTTTAGCACATCGGTGGAATAGTTAAATGTCTTCTGTTCCATCAAATACTCCCCCTTTTAATCAGCTTACTTTGAAGCTTTTGCCGGTTCATGCCAATATTCTTCTACTAAATCAAGAAGTTTCACTAAAAACTCATTGCGCTTTACTTCCAATTCAGCAACTGAGCTTTCACCAGCATGTGTTTCACAGCCTTCAATTACTTTTTCTTTCAGTTCATCAGTCAATTCAGGCGCTTCTAATTTCGTCCATGGCAATTTCAATGCGGGACCAAATTGTTCAAGCATATGGCGCATTCCTTTTTCTCCGCCCGCGAGATGGAATGTCAAGAATGGTCCCATTTGCGCCCAGCGTAATCCTGCCCCATATATAATAGAAGCATCAATTTCTTCAGTTGTTGCAATCCCGTCATTAACTAAATGAAGCGCTTCACGCCAAAGTGCTTCCATTAAACGGTCAGCCACATGTCCTTCGATTTCTTTTTGAATAACGAGAGGCTTCATCGTAATAGATGTATAAAATTCTTCTGCTTGCGTGATAATTGCCGGATCCGTTTTTTGACCGCCTACTAGTTCAACTAAAGGAAGAATATAAACAGGGTTGAACGGGTGTGCAACGATAAGCCTTTCAGGATTCTGCAAGTCTTCTTGCAATGTACTTGGCATAATGCCTGAAGTACTCGAAGAAATAATCGCTTCCGGTTTTGCGTACTGATCAATTTCAGCTAAAACGCTCTTCTTTAATTCCAAACGTTCGGGCACGTTTTCCTGAATGACGACTGCGTTTTTAACAGCTTCTTCAATAGAAGGTGCGAATGTAATACGGTCTGCAGATGTTTCAGGATTCAGTCCCATATGTTCTAACGACGGCCACGCTTGCTGAATAGCAGCTTTTGTTCGCGCTTCTGCTCCTTCAACCGGGTCATATGCGACTACTTCCAAACCTTGAGCAAGGAAACGTGCAATCCAGCCATTTCCAATAACGCCTGTGCCAATAACGGCTACTTTTTTTACAATTGGTGTACTCATTACGCCTTACCTCCAACGGGGTTTTTCAGTTTATAGAATTCTCGAGCTTCTTGCGGAGTCATTATTTCAATGCCATTGCTGTGAAGCATACCGACAGCTTTATCGACGAGCTGCTCGTTTTTTGCAAATACCCCTTTTGATAAATACAAGTTATCTTCCAAGCCGACACGAATATTCCCGCCAAGCATTGCAGTTTGCATTGCTATTGGCAATTGCATACGTCCAATCCCAAATGCAGACCAGTGTGCATTTTCTGGAAGGCGGCTTTTAAAATACATAATCGTTTCAGCATCCGCTTCCGCCCCCCATGGAATACCTAAGCAAAATTGGAACATCGGGTCCCCATCAATTAATCCTTCATCAATGAGCTGTTTTGCAAAACGAAGATGGCCAGTGTCGAAACATTCCAACTCAGGTTTCACACCGCTTTCCTGAATCAGTTTTGCGTGTTTACGAAGCCATTCAGCAGGACTTAAGTAAATCATATCGCCGAAGTTAAGGCTTCCGCAGTCAAGCGTACACATTTCAGGAAGCAACTCTCCGACAGGACGGTGACGCTCATCCGGCGTTTGAATGAATGTGCCTGTACCTCCTGCAGCCGGTGTATCTAAGTTAGGAATAAAATCGCCGCCGCCACCTGCTGTAATATTAACGATCACATCAACTTCTGAATCTCGAATTCTATCCATAATCTCTCTGTAATGCTCAACGTCATGGCTGATCCCGCCAGTTTTCGGATCACGTGCATGTATGTGAGCAACTGTTGCACCAGCTTTTGCTGATTCAATTGCAGAATCTGCAATTTCTTTCGGTGTAATCGGAACGTATTGGCTAATGCCAGTTGTGTCTCCTGCACCTGTGACTGCTGCTGTAAGTAAAACTTTATTTTTCATGAAATAACCTCCGATAATTTTCCGCCTACAGTTACTGTACCGTCTAGACGGTTTTGATATATTGAATACTATACAGTTATTAGAAAAGCCTTTCAACCCCTAGGTAACTAGCATCTCTTATGTTCTTATCAAGTAAAACCTGCTTCAAGTCTGCTATTAAGGTATTTCTATTGCGCGGTCCATTCACGTAATTTTTTGTAAACTAGTTCTTTTTGCTCACCCCTAATCGGGTTAATATCAAACAGGTCAGCCAGCCAAATACCATCAGACGCTAACCGGATAATCGTAGCAATAACGGGATCAATTCCATCTTCCTCCACTTCATGTTGCCATTCCAAATAAGCTTCTCGGATCGGACGCATTAAAATTGGATTAATAGCCTTCGCAGCAAGTAATCCCGAATGCATATCTTTATTCGGATAACCTTTTTTAAACGTGACGTCTAAATACGCGCGGGTAAACTTCCCTCTTTCTTTTTCATCTTCTTCGGCTTGTGTATTTATTTTAGTTTTATAATTCCTGGCCAAATGTTCAACCATTTTTTCAACGAGCACTTCTTTTGATTTATAATGATAGAGCAAACCGCCCTTGCTAATACCTGCTTCTGCTGCCACAGCTTCAATCGTTAAATGAAAAATCCCTTTTTCCGCAACGATCTTAGAAGCGGCGTCCAGAATATCTATTTTTCTTGTGCTCCCAGTCATTTCTGTTCCTCCTTAGGGTATATCATATTATTCACTGTACCATCCGGACGGTTTGTTTTCAAATGAGGTGGGGCGGACTTAGCTGGACAGTGTGGTTGTTGCGAAGTTTGTCTTGAGCGTTTCGAAGTTTTGTGGATTCTTTTCGAAGTGGCGGCTGAGTGTTGCGAAGTTCGTATTCAATGTTGACAAGCAATAATCATTCATCAAAAAAATCTATGTAAAACAGTTTACATTGTGTCCTCTTCATCAAATCAATCATTTTTACAACTTCAAGCTATTTTTCCAATATGGACTTGCCCTAAGTATATTTACTTCCTTCTTTAATGCTAAGAGTTGACAATTCCTCTCTGTGTTTATCAATAAACTGGATAACCAATTTTGGATTTGTCTTACTATAATCTCTCAATGCCCATCCATTGCTTTATTAATGAAAAATTCATCATCATCAAGATTATTAATTAAAATCTTCTCCAAAAGTTCTTCGTTCATAGCAAACATTTGATGATTAATTACAATTCGTCTTAACCAGATATTTTCATCTAAACACCACTGCATCATTGTCTTATCAACGACTGGATATTTAAGAGCAATATCCCCTATAATTCTATGAAAGCCGTATACTGAACTATATAAAGAAAGGAAGAATAAAAACAAATACATACGTTGTAATGAATGAGAAATATGCCAAAAAATATGCTTATTTGCATTACGGGCATTAGTATTTTCAAAGTTTTTCTTTATAAAAAGATTTTTAAAAAGAGAGGGTATTATCATGAAAAAGTGGTCTTTATTTGTATTAATATTTACCTGTATGCTAGTGATCTCTGCATGCGGATCTAAAGATACGGATAAACAAGCAGACGAATCATCTAGTACTACTCAAGAAGGTGCGGAATCAACTGAAATAAAAATTCAGCATGAACTGGATGATCAAGAAGTGGTGTTGAATAAAGTGCCAGAGAAAATTGTTGTACTAGATTTTGGTGTATTAGATACGTTGGATTCATTAGGCATTGAGGTTGCAGGTGTTCCACAAAATGTGGTACCTGAGTATCTAAAAAAGTATGCTGGATCTGAATATACAAGTGTAGGAAGTTTAGTGGAACCAGACTTTGAGGCGATTGATGGAATGAAACCGGACCTTATTATTATCGGGGATCGTCAAGCCGAAATGTATGATGAATTTACAGGTATTGCTCCAACCGTTTATATGAGTGTCGACTTCACGAACTATATGGATTCATTTACAGACAATATGGAAACCATCGCCAACATATTTAATAAAGAAGAGCAAATTGACAAAGAACTAACAGAAATAAATGAAAAAGTCGATGCTATTCAAGAGAAAACGAAAGATCTTGATGCGAAAACGTTGATTGTCATGGTGAATGAAGGAAAAATAAGTGCTTATGGACCTGGTTCGCGTTACGGTGGATTCATCCATGATGTTGCTGGGTACAAAGCGGTTGATGAAAACATTGAAAAAGCGAAATTTGGTCAAACCATTAATTTCGAATATATCACAGAAAAAAATCCAGACATCATCTTTGTTGTGGATCGTAGTGCAGTACTCAATACTGCTCATGATAGCACAAAGGAAATGTTTGAAAATGAACTGGTGAAAAGAACAAATGCGTATAAGAATGATCATATAATTTATCTAGATACAGAAGCATGGTTCTATGGCGGTGGATTGCAATCATCGAAAAAGATGATTGAAGATACAAATGCCTATTGGAAAGAATAGATTCACACTCCCTAATTTCATTTCGCTATGTATAGCCTAAAGAAAAACCATCTAAAGCTTTCGGATGATCTCCGTTTGCTTTAGATGGTTTTTTCTGTAGGTACTATTTTTGATCTATCTTCATTAATAAGGTAGCCCAGCATCTAAGATTTAGCAACAAATCTAGTTCAACTACTGCGCTTTATCTGTAGAACATTTAATTATTCCGCTTTTCGATTGGCACTTTTGTTAAATGAGTAATAGGCAGTGCCAGCTATAAACAACCCTGTACTAACCCACATCGTTATGCCGTTCCATTCTCCTTTCGATAACGTAATATTTGCTAGATTGACAAGATGTATTGCGATAAAGAAAAAATATAATCCGGTCATCGTCTTCATTACTTTAACCCTCCATCCCTTTTATTTAAAAAGGAGTTGTTTACATGTCATATCACAATAATATATTTCATATAAAACATCTATAATTCATACGGTACTATGGAGAACATCTATTACCGGCTTTTTGTGAAAATGAGAGGAGAAGATTGTATGAATGGGAATAGCATACCAGTCACATTTGAGGATATTTATAAGTTGCTTGTACAATTTAGTAATCAAATTGAGGAGGTCAGAAAAACATCATACAATTTAACCCTCAATCTTTCGTACTCTCTACCCGATCCATGGAATCAATTTATTGATTTCTTCGATCTGGGGGGTTATTACCACCATCGTTGTCAAGGTTATGTTGAATGTTTGCGTATAACGTATGCCTATTCACAAAGGAGTATTGAAATTTGGATCCATGAATTAGTAAATCCAGCTGCTTCTAATTTCATGAACGCTATGCAGTTAATGAATGATATCAAGGAAATTCCCGAATTTCAAGGAAGCGCCCAGTTATCTAACCTAGAACATCAAATGAACGACTTTCAAAAAACAGCGATGATGATTTTACAATATTCCAACAACCTTGATTCAATGTTTTTGCGAGGATGTTAATCAGGTACCAGGTCCCAAATCAATTCTGAATAGTGCTGGATCCTGGTACTGGTATTTATTGTAGCTTGTACGATTTTATTTCCTTTACTTTTCCAGAGCTTGCAGTATTACTAAACCTAAATACATCACGGAAATTAATCTTCATACCATTAGCCAATGAAACTACCCCATTTATTGAAGCGAATTTCCCGTACGTTATTACTTGGTAAATTTCAAGGCAGTCAATGTCGGGAATAGTTTCATCACACAAAGTAGTAATCAGTGAACATTGAACTTCTATTTTTTTTATCTATTAATCGAAACCATATAACAGATTCATCTGCATATGCCTTGCTTCCTTCGTTTTGCTGCTTTAACATAGCCACTGTAAAATCAATGACTATTGCATCCTAGGTGCATTATTACATCTTTTTGATTCCTAAGGACAATGAATCACACTCTCTGCAGTGCACACTTACGTCCGATTCTAGCATACATACTTCACTATTCCCCTATGTATTTCTCTTTGGTACTTACCTTCACTAAAAACGGATATAGAATGATAACCAAAATGAATAAAATGGGAAATAAACTGAGTAGTATAGCTCCTGGCACGTCAAAGAACAATTGAATGACCAGTGGCAATAAAACGATCGGAGTTAACATCCCTACTTTCCCTTTGGATTTTTGCGTTTGATACTGTTTTTCACCGCAGTATGGGCAAGTCATGGCCGGGTCCAATGTAGACGTCTTTTTTATGGTTTGTTTCCAACTCCATTGATTATTGCAATTTTCACATGTAGGCATTCTATTACCTCCTGTTTTCAAATGGCTCGATTACGTGACGTAAGCAATCGAGCTGGTTTATGTAGAAATTTACTTTCTACTAGTGGCGATGAACATCGATGCATCTTGATTCGCAAAAAGTTGTTTTCCATGATAGAAAGTCTTACATGTATTAGATGTAAATCCAACTTCGGTTAATAGACTTTTTACTTCATTATGCGTAAATCCACTATGAATTTTCGGATGACTGACTTTTTCATTTTTGTCAAAATCCACAATAATTAGCTGGCCATCATTTGGTAAAATGCTAAATAACTTTTGCAAAATTAATTTAGTGTCGGGAATATGAAGAAGAACTAATGATACGAACACGATGTCAGCCTGAAGTTCGGGCATGTCTTCAGTGAAGTCTGAATACAGTACTTCGCAATTTGTAATGCCTCTTGCACTAATTTTGTCCTCGGCATCCTGTAACGCTTGTTTTGAAGAGTCCACGAGCACTATCGAATCTACTAAGTCCGTTAGTTCTAAACTAACTAAACCAGAACCACTGCCGTAATCTACTAACTTCTTTGATTCATTCCCTCGTAATAATGGTCTTACTTCTTCCACAATCACGTTAACTAATTCCATTCGTTTTTCTGTTTCCATACTTCACTCTCCTATTTCATTTATCGTACTACTTATGGCAATTTATATCATTTTACGGAACAAGCATCACTCCACTATTCATACGTGTAGAGTGTGTAAAAAGATTCACTTTTTGGTACCAGTTCCCGAAACGATTCAGAATAGTTCCGGGAACTGACACGATAAAAAAGCATCGCTAAAAGCGGTGCTCAGTTCATACTCTCATACCTATTATTGATGACGTACAATAAATTTTAATCTCTTTAATCCTTTCTTCGATTTCTTTACAGCTCTATAAACATGCGCAAATAATGTCTCTACTTTCGCGCGTTCTTCTTTCGTCACACCGTGCGGACTGTATTTAGCTTTTTGATAAATCTTCAATCCATCTTCCGCTTCTTGTCGAAGTTGCGGATCAATATTTCCAACTGCTTCAGGTATCATTTCGAATGAAGGTTGCTTCTCAACAACTTGTTCTTTTTCTAGCATTTGTACCATGTACTGAACATGATGGATAACAGCCAATCGGTGATCTTTCACCCCGAGTTTTTGCTGTCGTTTTCTTTTTCTTAAGGAGTACAGCACGAACAGGATCAACATGACTAACGCAATGAAAATATTCAACCAAAACCATACGATCGTGTTTGGGTTTACTTGCTTGGAATCTTCCGGCTTGTCTTGATCCTCCTGCACTTGTGTTGGATCATTCATTTCAGGTTCGGCTGTGCTTCCACCGGTTGTGTTTGGTGAATCGGATCCGTCTAGAGCTGGATAGTCTTTTTTATTGATTGCCGGCATTTTTTCAGCGTAACCTGGCGTCACTTCAATCGGCACCCAACCGACCATGTCGACATAGATTTCTGTCCACGCATGGGCATTTTTCTCGCTGACATTGATTTCACTATATGACTGTAAATCTTTCACGTCATCCAGTCCGACGATATAGCCTTCCGCATAACGCGCAGGTGTGCCGAGCATTCTAAATGCCAATGTAGCCACCGTCGCATAGTGAACGGAATAGCCTTCTTTTGAATCTTCCAAAATTCCCGTCAGGAAATCATGATCTTTTATTGGTTTGGCCTGTTCGTTGTAACTCATCGTCTGTGCGAGGAATTTTTCTACTTCCTGAATTGTTTCCTCATACGGTAAACGCGTTTCCGTATCGAGTACGCTTTCGTCCATATGATTGCGTAAGACATTCAAACTGTCTTGCGGCACAGCGAGGTATTTGTTGTAGACATATTGATTATAATGACTTTCACGACGTAAATAATCCGTGTCTTTTGTCGCGTACAACGCATTCGCGATTTGCGGATAATCGGTGTACGAGATCAGCATATAGTTCATTTCCACTGTACGTCTTCCGAAAATTCCTGTCGCATGGAGCGCGTCGGCTTGTTTGGAACGGATCAGATTGTCATCTAGCTCCGCCAATTCATACGGTGCGTAAATATATTGACTGGATGCACCGACATTTTGAATGACAAGCTTTGCTTCTTCATACTGATCTGGCAAACTACTTTCTGCAGCCAAGCTCAGTTGTTTCGCTCCGGTGAAATTTTCTTTCTGTAACGCATCAAGCAGAGACTTCTGTTCCATATACGCTTCCCCGTTGATTTCCTTCCAACCGCTCGGCGTGTATGTCGACCCGACAAATCCTTTTAAATAGAGAGGTCTCGGATTTTCCATCGCGACTTTTAGCGCGGTATAGTCGCCCGGAGTGAACGTGGAAAGTCGCCGGAAGTTTCCAGCCGTCAACACGGGATCCTGGTCTTTATAATAACGCCACTTATCCCCTTGATAACGTACAATGTCTTCAATTTTCGAACTGCCTGTAAACTCTTCATCACCGTTTGAACTGATCGCCGTGTAGGCGAACATAAGCATAACGAGTGAAACAGGCACGATCGCCACTCGCTTCCACCAGCGTAGTGAAAGTTGATTCATATACAGCATGGTCACAATCAGCATTGCGAAAAATACAATATCGAGGAACAATGACGGTGATGTGCCTAGAATTACTTGTATCGACCAAATGACGAGTGCAAGCGCAACAGGAATCCAGCGCTTTTGATTCACCACGGCGTAATATACTGCGCTGCCGACCAGCAACGCAATTTGACCGAGGATCATGCCGTTTAGCCATGAAGTCGTTTCATTGACGGATAATAGATCCATATAGACATGCTTATGTTCCAAAAGTGTGATAAACAGGGCGTTGATCGTTTTTTTGACATCATCTATGTACTTGGATAGGAAAATCAAACTGAAAATAACGCTCGCAATCAAGACGAGATCGCCGCCACGCTGTTTCCACCATATACGTGCGACCATCCACAACAACACGAGAATGACTGCGGGAATGAGACTTATCTCAGGAAACAGCATCGCACGGATGACGAGGAAGGCCGCCATGAGGATACTATACGCAACTACTCCATCTAACCATTTCATGCAGCTGCCCTCTCTTTCTGATCCGAGATGACGACAGTCTGATATTCAGTACTACGCGCGTTATTCGTCGTCAATACAATACAGTTCGGATACATTCGTCTAAGCTTCTTCCACTGTTCATCCGATATTGATAAATCTGCCGCACTTCTCGTCAATACTTCTTTTATTGCGTTCGCCGCGTCCCATTCATTGTCGATCGTCAACTGCTCACCTGTCGAATGATTCAAATTGAATTGCACTACGTAATCGCCTGCGACGTAAGAGTAGAGCAAAGCAGAAAACGTCTCGATGAATTCATCATAGAGTGCCACGTGATTCGTAAACGACGTGAAGTCGAGCGTCATCATGACGGCATCTCCTGTCAGCGTTTCATGCTGTTTGACGAATAGCTCATCGACTTTGCTCGATAATTTCCAGTGAATTTTTTTGACCGAGTCACCCGGTTTATAGACTGACACTTCCGCTAGCTCTTCGCCTTCCATTTTCTTCATCGGCATCATACCCGGTGTTTGCAAGACGTGTTGATTTTGCTCGATGCGTTGAAGTTTTAGGAAATACGGATTTGGCACGATTAACATCGTGGACTGCACATCTAGTTTCTGAACGGAACGGAAAAACGTGAAACTGTCTTTGATCGTCAGTTGTTTAATTCGTATATTCACTTGTCCCATATACTTCTGTGGTATAACGAATGAAAATTCTTTCGTACTTTTCGCTGGGATCGACAAGACGTGAAGGTGACTCTCTTGTCTGCCAGTAAATGTATGCTCGATGACAAGATATACTTGCAGTTGTGTAACGGGTAACTGGCTCGGATTTTGTATACGCAGTTGATAGCCCATCTGTTCATTTTTATAAATTTCATTCGCCGTGATGATCTCGCACTGGATTTTTCCTTTAACAAAATAGACGCTCAACACGAGCCACAGCCAGACAATAAATGAACCAACTGCGAACAATAGAGCGAAATGCGTCGTCGTGAAGATGAAAAATGCGAGCGTAAACAGCAGCCACACGACGCTAATAAGTAGCGTCCTTATCATACGATCAGCCCTTACAATGTCGCAAGCATTGCTTGGTCAGGCGAGGCAACACTTTGCAGTAGTTTTTCGAGTAGCGTATCCTGCTCGTTTTCCGCGCCGGACATGCTCGACATAACGATACGGTGCCGGCTCGTTGGTAACCACACAGCGTGGACATCTTCCGGGATGACATAATCGCGCTGTTGTAAGAAGGCATGTGCTTTTGCCATCTGGCAAAGAGCGAGAGCACCACGCGGGCTGATTCCTTGATGGATCGACGGATGATTTCTTGTTTTTTCAGTGAGTGCTGTGACATAGCGCAAAATTTCCTCGTGAATGAACAAGGTCTGTACTTGGTGTTGTAGCGCAAGCAATTCATTTTTCGTAATGACTTGGTTAAGTGAGGATATCGGGTCTGTCTGCTGGCGGTTTTTTAACATGTCAACTTGGTCTTCAAAATCCGGATACCCGACGCTCAACTTCGTCATGAAACGGTCAATTTGTGCGCTTGGAAGCGGCTGTGTACCAATTGTGCCATATGGGTTTTGTGTCGCGATGACGTGAAATGGGGCTGGCAGTGGATACGTCACACCGTCGACTGTCACTTGTTTCTCTTGCATCGCTTCAAGTAATGCCGCTTGTGTTCTAGAAGACGTCCGGTTGATTTCATCGCCAAGCAATAAATTGCACATGACCGCGCCTTCTTTAAAGATGAATTCGTTTTTCTCTTTGTCGAACATCGTGAAGCCGATGACGTCAGATGCGACGACGTCCGGTGTGAACTGGATACGGTTCGAATCAAGACCGACGACTCGGCTGAAAGCTTTCGCGAGTGTCGTCTTCCCGACCCCTGGTAAATCTTCTAGCAGTACATGTCCTCCAGCTAAGAATGTCATCCACACTTTTTGAATGACGTCGTCTTTCCCGTTGATTACTTTTTTCATTTCGTTCAGTACTTTTGTTGATGGATTGCTCATTTTTTAGTTCCTCCTGTTGTTCAAGTTCTCAGCGGTAACAATGTCTTCCGCTGTGATGGCATATGGAAATAATCCGCGTGCGATCTTGCAAGCTGCGGTCGTGTAAAAGCGGTTGGACGTGAAAAAGGTTTTCGGATAATTGAGCAAACAACATGCCGACACGTGTAGATACAACGGCAGCAAATTCAATATCATGCGTCACGATAATCGTCGTGATGTTCTGTTTTTGAAGTGTTCGGATCAACTGCGTCACTTCTTGTTTCGACATGACATCCATTCCTTTAGTCGGCTCGTCCAGCAATAAAACATCCGGTTTACGCAGCAATAATTTCGCAAGTGCAGCCTTCTGCCGTGCTCCGCCACTTAAGTCAAATGGATTTCTTTCTGACAAATGTTCGATATGTAACTGCCTCATCATACATGATACGGTCAATTCTCTCTGTTCTTTCGGCATTTTTTGCACAGAAACCGCATGGAATAGCTCTTCTTTTACAGTTGAGTGCATGAATAACGCTTGTGGGTTTTGCGGCAAAAAGACGAAAACGTAATAAATTAAGTCTTTACTTGCTGTCTGAATTCCGTACAACATGAAGATGTACAGAATACCACCGATTAAAGTAAGCGTCACCGTCTCCGAGTCTTTGGTAATTTCGTCGATATGAGTCAAGTAATACTCTTCTACCGATTGAATCTTCGTTCCTGTGAGAGACACCCGACGATAAAGAGGACGAATGCGACGACAAATAGATCTTTCTTCATTATATCCCTCTAATCTCTTTGACGCCTTCTTTTTATGATTCTACTAATCACTACGATGATTAAGCCTACAGCAACGATTCCAAGTGCCCTCGTAATGCGTTTCGCTCGCACCTTCACTGAGTGTGATTTCACCTGTAATGTCATTCAGCGGTCTGCCATTAACGTCACGTTCATTTCCTGGGGAATGAGCGAATCGTTCAAGTGGTTTACAGTGACATCATATAGTGGATCAGTGATGGTTTCATTGTTTTTCCGCTGCAGCGATGGTTCCCGGTTTGTCGAGTGGTTGATGTTGCGATTCTCATTCGATATTTTAATGATCTGGTGGCTTTTCCGTATTGATCGGTTCTTGTGATATCGATGGTTCTTCTAGACCGGCATCACGGTTTTTCATGTGGTTCAGTTCGATAGCGAAAAGATCATACCCACCACCGGCTAACTTCAACGTAGAAGTTTCAACTTTTTCATTGAAATTACATGCTCCGGCTTGTTCTTCAGAAGTCGTCGCATATGTAATTGTGCTAAACAGCAGTAAGACGATGAAGTTGCAATAGATATAGTTTTTGCATGCCATGAATGCATTCTTCGTTTTTTTCATCCAACTCTTCCTTTGTTCATTATAAAAAGTATGCGGTGCGTACTATTTTTGAATTCAAAAGCCCCCACTTCCTGAATGAGGTAGGGTCCATGTTGCTATTCATACGAAAGCTTTTTTGAAATCCATGTGCATAATAAATGAAATGTAGGAAATCATACTTTTATATTCAATTAAAAGATTGCAGTGCCTAAATGTTTTTACTATTATTACACACCAATAATTGGGGATAAAAAATATGAAAGTCAGACCATCTGTCAAGCCAATTTGCGAAAAATGCAAAGTTATTAATAGAACGTAAAGGGAGAGTATGATATGAATAAGAAAAAATATACGGTAGCTGGAACGAATATAGACGAAGTAAAAAAACTTAATGCTAATTCAGGTCTAACCTATAATGAAATGAATGAAGTTCTTACCAAAGAAATTGAACAGAGAAAAAGATCTAATACTGCTCAGCCTAAAAAGTAATTGGTCATATAAAACTTACTATGTTTCAAATCGTAATTGGTTTCTTTAGATCATTTATCACCTTGACGGCTGCATTCGTTTATGTAGTTATCAACGTGCTTTTCCACCGTTTTTCATTATATTTAACTGCTATAAACACTGCTGATTAAATTAGTAATAGGTCATCATTCAGTAAAAAACCCCACCTATTGATAGAGATGGGGACTATGCATGCTCAATAATTAGACTCCACAAATTAAATAATACAAATTTCAACCTGTACCGGAAGTCGTCATGCAAACATACTTTGGCAAGTTTACAGTGGCGCGACCACTCAGGTACACTTTCGCATTTAGAAATACGTCTCTTTCTTAACTTTGTTTCTCGCGTTTTAGTAATCTTCTTCCTAGTGCTCTATTGTAATTAAAAATTCCCGTTGTGACAGCAGCCCGTAGATTTGTTGTTTCGACTACTTGTCTACAAGAATTACACAACGTAACTATATTATTTAATTGTTCTAGTCCGCCATATTTTTGGGGTATTCTAAAGTGAATATGAATATCTTGGTCACTTGTACAGATAACGCATATCCCCTCATCTCGAGCTATGATTTCCGATTTTATAGAACTAGCTAATTGCTCGTTGGCTACCGTATCAAAATGTATCAAACCTTCTGCCTCTTCAATTTGATCCAGTAAATCAAGATATGGCAACATGACCATTTCCACTACATACGTGATATGAGCTTCTACTTCCTCAAGGCTATGAATCGGTTCGTCATCTATCTGATTTTCATCCTTATTTTCAAAGATGATACGTGATAGATCGGAAGCAAAGCTCATCAGTTGATCGCGTGCAACTTTACCTTGTGTTGAAATAAGTCGATTAGCTTCAGTATATATTTGTTTTAGTGATCCGGTTTTCCAATCACTGTATTGCTGCTTCATATAGTCAGGCACGTATTTTCTCCATGATTCATCTCTTTTTTCTGAACCTTTTAAAAACCTTCTTACGTTTTTCACTAATTCATCTATTGGATAGTCGTTCAGTAATAGTTCACAATCGATTTCATGAATCGGTCGCCTTTCTTCCTTTATCGTCGAATCAAAGTCTGATGCCAAACTTAAAATTATATCGATCAATTCATATTTCGTAAATTCATTATGAATTTCAGTAGTACTTTTTGACTGCAAATCCGCATGAACTAGTGTTGCCTGGTTCGAATCTATATAGTTTATTAAACGGAATATATACTCGACCAACTCCGTCCTCGGAGTAGTATGCAAACAATCCTTACAAATTTCGATATTGTATGTAAACTCCTGAGGCTTTTTTTTCGAATTACAACGAATACAAGGATGTTCGATGGCATCATGTATAAATCCCGGTTCTACAAAAAACTTCGTTGTTTGCGGAAATTCTATTTGCAGAATCATTTCGATTAACTCATCTCGTGTATAAAGATCATACAATTCGGTTGGAGTTCTGTTTTCCAGACGTAATAATAGAAAAAAACTTCTATTATCATATGAAGCTTCACTCACTTTCCTATACAATAAATCTGCCGCATCTTTAGTATCCAATTGCATTAATTTATTCAGAAACTGTTCTTCTGTTCGACGAATCATTTATTTACACCCCGCTATTTTAGTAGTCGTACTTCTTACATGCACTGGACTTCTTCTAGAAGGCTAGCTTAATAATGCATTTCAAGTAGTAAAATTAACAAGCCGTTAATTCTCTTCTTGTAATTGCTAAAATGGCAATGGAGAAGACTATGATGCTATTGATTAGTAAATAGTATCCTATCTGCATTCCATAAAATATAGCAAATGTATCACGAATAACAAAAAGTGCTAGTACACTACCGATTGCTCCTCAAAAATCTACCTAGCAGTACAGTAAAAGCCGCATTGTATAGGCTTTTCTTTTTCTTGTAGAATATAAATCCAATAAGATTTGCAACAACAATAAAAACGCCCATAAGTGTTAAGAAAAAATTACTCATTTAGCTTTCCTCTCGTAGAAACACATCTCATCATTAAAGCTAAAACTATTTGGCCTTTTCTCAAAATAACACTTTTCAGTTAACGCCTTCAGATTATTGTTAAATTATGTTTTCCAATGAAATTACTTTATGTGATTTGAGCATTTAAGAAAATAAAGCTATTATAAAAAATGCAAAAGTGAACATTCACTTTTGCATTTATATATATTGAAAACTTATAGCTTACCGAACTGATTTGTAAAATATTAAGGCAATACTAACTGCAAACTCTACTTGCTTTTGGCGTTCTTGTCATGACTTTTCATTTATACATAATATCCCTTATTAGTCGTTATCTCTACTATATCATTTTTCGTGTACCACAGGATCGTTAGTTTACTTCATAAAATTTTTTGAAATTTTATATTGAAAGTATACGTGACTATGGAAATTACACTTGAGGATAGAAGTGCTATAGAAATGTTTACTACTTCCCACCAATTACTAGACAACTCCTACTATCTAGTCCCATAAAAACAGGACTGCCCTGCATATATGCAGAACAATCCTGTAACTCATCCATTAATAATTTGAATCTGACACTTCGCCTTTTACAATACTGATACCAGAGCTTGCGCCAATGCGCGTAGCCCCCGCTTCGACTAGCGCTTCAAAATCTTCTGCGCTACGCACGCCACCAGACGCTTTGACACCAATGTCAGGGCCTACCGTTTTTCGCATAAGCGCCACGTCTTGCACCGTTGCGCCGCCTGTCGAGAATCCAGTCGACGTCTTGACGAAATCGGCTCCCGCTTTGACGGATAGCTCGCATGCATGAACGATTTCTTCATCGGTTAGCAAGCATGTTTCGATAATGACTTTGACCAATGTACCGTTGGCCGCTTCGACTACTGCACGAATATCCGACTCGACCTGTTCGTCATTTTGGTCTTTCAACGCCCCGATGTTGATGACCATGTCGATCTCTCCTGCTCCGTTCGCCACTGCATCTTTCGTTTCGAATGCTTTGACTGCTGAAGTAGTCGCGCCAAGCGGGAAACCAATCACCGTACAGACCAACACATCCGTACCTTTCAGCTGCTGTGCGGCATATGAAACCCAACTCGGATTAATACACACTGATTTAAATTGATAGTCTTTTGCTTCTTTTATGAGCGCTGCAACTTGGTCTTTCGTTGCGTCGGCTTTCAATAATGTATGGTCGATCATTTGTGCTTTATTCATTTGCGAACCACTCCTTTGATTATTTTGTAATTTCGTCATGCACAAGTGTGACAGGCTGTACTTTAGACGCCGATACACCATAGGCATGATAAATCTTTTCTTTTACGCTTTCGATAT
Organism: Sporosarcina ureae; assembly: GCF_002082015.1. Lineage (GTDB taxonomy): Bacteria > Bacillota > Bacilli > Bacillales_A > Planococcaceae > Sporosarcina > Sporosarcina ureae_A. Next base: position 378,489 of record NZ_CP015109.1, read on the forward strand.
CTTCGGTATTGCTGTGAATCGTGACGAGCGTTTCGCCTACTTCCACGGAATCACCGATTTTCTTGTGTAACACCAGTCCGACCGCCAAATCGATTTCGGACTCTTTGGTTGCTCTTCCCGCACCTAGAAGCATCGCGGCTGTACCGATTTCATCTGCAGTAATTGCAGAGATATAACCTGCTTCTTTTGCCGGCACGTCTACTTTATACTGAGCCGTAGGAAGCTTCGTTAGATCGTCAATGACGGAAGTGTCGCCACCCTGGGACTGCAAGAACAGTTTAAACACTTCAAGCGCTTTGCCATTTTGGATAACTTCTTCGAGCATTTTTCGTGCTTCCTCCGTCGAGTCCGCTTTTCCCGCCAATCGAACCATATGGCTGCCGAGCGTCAAGCACAGTTCGTGCAAATCTTCCGGGCCATTACCTTGCAACGTTTCGACGGCTTCTTTGACTTCAAGAGCATTTCCGATCGCATAACCGAGCGGCTGGTTCATGTCCGAAATTACGGCCATCGTTTGACGACCGATTTTATTTCCGATTTGTACCATTTCTCCCGCGAGTTCACGAGCCATGTCGAGATCTTTCATAAACGCGCCTGTCCCGACTTTTACATCTAGAACAATTGCGTCCGATCCCGCTGCAATCTTCTTGCTCATGATCGAACTTGCGATCAACGGAATGGAACTAACCGTTGCTGTGACATCGCGCAGACTGTAAATCTTCTTGTCGGCAGGAGTGATATTGCCCGATTGTCCGATTACCGCAATTTTATTCGTATTGACAAGATCGAAAAATTCTTTATCTGTAATTTCGATATGAAAACCAGGAACCGACTCCAGCTTATCAAGTGTTCCGCCCGTGTGCCCTAATCCGCGGCCTGACATTTTGGCTACCGGGATATCAAGAGCGGCAACGAGCGGTGCGAGCACAAGTGTTGTTGTATCGCCAACTCCACCTGTAGAGTGTTTATCCACTTTAACACCTTCTATAGCAGATAGATCGACTTGGTCGCCCGACTCTACCATCGCCATGGTGAATTGCGCGGTTTCCTCCAGCGTCATCCCCTGAAAATACACCGCCATTTGAAAGGCTGCCATTTGGTAATCAGGAATCGAGCCATCCGTATATCCATTGATCACAAATGAAATTTCCTCTTTCGTCAACACATGTCCATCTCGTTTTTTCTCAATCATATCTACCATACGCATAGTATCCACCACTCCTAATTTTTAATTTTCATTCCATATCTATTATAAAAACAGGCCCACGACAGTCGCTGAAAGAACTGACGCCAATGTTGAACCCAAAAGTAATTTCAAACCGTTTTTTGCCACTTCATCCCCTTGTTTTGGACTTAACGCTTTGACAGCGCCTGTAATAATCCCAATGGAACTGAAATTCGCAAAACTAACAAGGAATACCGATATCATACCTACCGCTTTCGTTGATAATCCTGCCGAAATTTCTGTGAAACTTAACATCGCAACAAACTCATTCGTGACAAGCTTAGTCGCCATGATACTGCCTGCTTGTACACTGTCCGCCCAAGGTACGCCCATTACAAAAGCGATGGGTGCAAAGATATAGCCCAAAATGGTCTGGAAGGAAACGTTGAACAGCATTTCAAAGAGATAATCGATTCCGTTCATCAATGCGATGAACCCAATCAGCATGGCAGCGACGATAATCGCGACTTTAAAACCATCCATGATACTTTCGCTGATCATTTGAAAGAATGACAGCTTCTTCTTCGACTCGATCGTCAGCGTGTCTTCTTCTTTCGATAATTCATAAGGATTGATGATGCTAGCGACAATCAGCGCCGACATAATATTGAGCGCAATCGCCACTACGACAAACTGTGGTTCGATGATTTCCATGTAGGCACCTACGATCGCGACACTGACCGCACTCATCGCAGAAGTACAAAACGTGTATAAACGTCTTTTCGAAATATCATCCATTTGGTCCTTGACAGTCAAAAACACTTCGGACTGCCCGAGAACCGCAGATGATACGGCTATGTAGTTCTCCATTTTCCCCATGCCATTCAACTTGCTCAGTATCAGTCCTACATATTTAATGATGAACGGTAAAATCTTGAATTGATTTAATATACCAATCAACACGGAAATGAAAACGATTGGTAATAACACATTCAAGAAGAATACGGATTCTCCTTCATTTTCCAATCCGCCAAAAACGAAATTGACACCCGTTACTCCAAGGTCAACCAGCTTCGAGAATAAAGCTGAAACAAAGCGGATGGAGACTACGCCCACTTTTGTATTTAACAAGATAAATGTCAAGACAAGCTGGGTCGTCAGCATAATCGCAATCGGTTTATAGCGGATTTTCTTGCGGTCTACACTGACAATCAAGCCCACGATTAACACGAGCAACAATCCGGTTATATAAAATACAAAGTTCATCATACTTCCTCCCTTGCATGTTGGTTACGCTTACACCTGGCTTCTTGCGCACCATTTTTGTTAGGATGCCGTTGCAACCTAACTTTATGTATAGTATATCATAGACCTTGAGCAGATGTGCAAAGCAGGTGAAACATTGTTCATTCCGAATAAAAAAAAGAATCACGCTTATCAATAAGCGGATTCCTATGTATTTCTATTGGTGAAGCAACAAAGCCTGTGCCGTATACTGATCCGTTATGAAGATGTTCGCATAGCCTCCTTGAAGCGCTCCATGAATGGCCTCCACTTTACGGTTCCCGCCAGCTACAAGAATGGATTTTTCCTTTTGCTTTAACTCTTCTAGCCGGATGCCGATCGTTCGGTCATTGACGCTAGTCTCGCATACTTCGCCTGTACGTTTGAAGAAGCGTGAACAAATATCGCCAATCGCTTCTTGATGGAGTTGCTGTTCTTCTTCTGCCGTCAAATAGCCGAGACGGAACAGCAGTGATTGGCTGTCGACAGCACCCACCGTGAACACGGCGATATTCGCCTGTCTTCCAAGTTCAATGAGCCGGTGCATATAGCGGTCCGATTCAATTACGCTTTTAACTTCAGGTGTGTCGACCAAAACGGGAAGCGGCAAGTAACGAGGAACGGTATGGAAAGCTTCAGCAAATTTGTAAACCGTTTCAGAATCATATGTATTGACGTCAGACAAACCAATGCCGCCTTTTAGCTGGATGACTTCGACTCCTTTTACATCTTTTTGCTTTAATGCATTCGCCACTCGATACATCGTCCGGCCCCACGTCACACCGAGAATATCGCCGTCTTTTACGGTGCGATATAAATAGTCCGCCGCTTCCGTGCTAATAGCGTGCATCACATCCCGCTCGTCTTCTACTGCCGAGTACGCAATTTTTACTTCATCGATTTGATATTTATGTTGCAAGGATTTTGCCAACTGATTATTGTCATGAAAGGGATCGATGATGTCGATTTTCACATAGCCATTTTTTTTCGCTTGTTGCAAGAGCCGCGAAACAGTTGGTCTTGAGACGCCCAGTTTTTTTGAAATAGCGAGCTGGGTGTAATCAAATTGATAATAAAGTTTGGCTGCCTCTATGATCAGTTGTTTTTTATCAATTTCCAACGCAGGTCCCCCCTTATAGATTGGCTTGGTCATAAGTTCGAATTTACATAATCCAGCCGATTATATCACAGTCGCAAATTAACGGAAAACTGCTCCCCACTTTTCTTCCTCTCAAAACGATTCTCTGATGTTGTTTGATCGATATCCACTTCATTGGTAATCCGTACATTTTCAGGTTTTCGATTCATCCGATGATGGCAGGGATAAACAACTTAGGGTAAAGTCATAAATCAATAATCATGTAAGTGCTACTAATGCTACATTGCCCAGCAATTCACATTTTATTTTACATCTCCTCTTTTAATTTTACTTCAGATAATGAATAATCCAGGTCTCATTAGTCTATGGATGAAAAGTAAGGCAGTATTAATTAATGCGTCTTACATCATTTAGAAAATTATTACCATCTTTACTTTTTCCATGCCCCGGTAGATCAGGAACTAGACATTTATAATCTTTGAAGTATTTTATCTGTTCATTCCACATCCAGCTACTTACACCTCCACCGTGTAAGAACACAAGTAAAGGTTGTTCTCTATCACCATACAAATTAAAATTAATTGTCAATAGGCTGCCTCCTTTTATTCATGAAATCATATGATATGGAAGCTGTATAGTAAGTCATCGTTAGATTTTTCTGCCGTATGCTTACAGTGTAACAAAATAAAATGGTCAAAGTGGAAAAACATGAGTGCAGTAATACTTATTAATAAGAGTAAAATTCTACTAGAATTACTGACTTCAGCATCATCGGCAATTCATATATGTTCCAAACATCAAAGCCCCTCATTCATGTCTAATCATGAATAAAAGGCTTATTTTTGTAAAACTCACTGTTCATCTTCCTCATCACACGGCGGCTTCCTAACAATCGTCTTCCCACTCGAATATAACCCACTTGCCGACAACCCCATAATGATCCCGCCCAGTATCCCTGACTTCCAATCATGAGGAAATAAGTAGAAGATTCCGCCACCGATACCTAATAGTAAAGAAAAGATTGGGATAAGTTTCTTTGGCAATCCATACATTTTTAAAATTTCCGTTAATCCAACAATGACAGGGATCAGTACAATATCTGAAACTTCCAATGCGTGTCCCTCCTCTTTTACTATTCTATTCAGACTCTATGCAAGATGAATCGGCTTTTTGCATACAGTGTAGAAGAAAGATTGGCGAAAGGAGATACGTATGGTCACTGGATTGCTCATCATTTTGGGGTTGGTGCTTTTATTACCGTTTACCGTTCCGAAGATCGAACGTAATTTGGAATTGTTTTTATTTATTATGGGTTGTGCTACAGCATATGTTAGCGGAGTATTTCAGTGGGAGCTGTGGAATAAAGCGTTACACGATCCACTGCATATTACGTTTGCAGTTCTTGTGGCGGGTATCGTGTTCCGCTGGATACGACATCCGTTTGAGAAAGCGGTATTATCAGGTAGCCGAATCATTCCATTTCGCTTATTTTTAGCACTACTTATTATAGGATTGGGATTAATTTCGAGTATAATCACCGCCATCATTGCCGCGCTAGTCCTCGTTGCCATCGCATCCGTCTTGCAAATGGATCGAACGTCAGAAATCCGTTTCGTAATTTTAGCTTGTTATGCAATCGGCATGGGTGCAGTACTGACACCGATCGGAGAACCACTTTCAACGATTGCGACAAATAAACTGGATGAAGACTTTTATTACTTACTGAACTTGCTTGGAACAGATATTCTAGCCGGTGTGTTCGTCTTCGGACTGCTCGCTTTCTTCCTCATTCGCCCACGCAACCGCTCGCGGAACCGTTCTTCTGGACAAGCGGCAGAGTCGTACATAAGTATTTTCGGGCGCAGTGTGAAAGTGTATATATTCGTGTTGGCATTAACATTGCTCGGCGCAGGGTTTGAGCCATTGATCACACTGTACTTACTCGATCTTCATCCATTGACACTTTACTGGATCAATATGATTTCAGCTGTACTCGACAACGCAACACTCGCTGCCGCAGAAATTAGTCCCGCGATGGACGAGTCGACGATTCAAGCACTGTTGCTCGGCTTGCTGATCAGTGGTGGAATGTTGATTCCTGGTAATATTCCAAATATTATCGCAGCGGGTAAGCTCAATATCCGGAGCGGAGAATGGGCACGAGTCGGTGTACCACTTGGATTGCTTGCGATGGTCGTCTATTTTGTTATTTTACTAAGCAGGCAATAAAAAAAGACCGCACGCGGTCTTTTGTTTTACTCGATGACTTTTATCCAGACTCTATATTTTTTGTCATCCGTTTGAACCAACTTAGTATTAGGACTCGGTGCGTTATTCTTCTTTGTGAAGCCCGCTTCAAACGAAGAAGTTTTGACGCTCTCCCCTATATTCTCATCAGAAGGCATGCCGATTCCAACCGCATCCGTTACCGTCCACGTATCATCTTTCTCTTTGTTCAACTTTGCGATAAATATTTCTTCCGTTTCATCCAATAACCCTTTATAGACAGTGATTACCTTATCATTATCGATTTCCACTGTCCGGTACAATTTCACGACTTCCGCAAATCCTTCTTCAGCATGAAGCTGTTCGATTGCCTCTTGTGGCGTGTTCGATGTACTGTTCTTATCTGCGGTCTGACAACCCGTCAGTACAACTATCAAAAACGTCATATAAAATAGTTTTCGAAGCATGAGATCCTCTCCTTGTCTATTTTATTGAATACCCTATTGTTAAGCATATTCAATCCTAATTTGACTTTGATATTAAAATATACGTTCTTTCTCTTCTTCGATTAGCTTGAAATGAATGTCTGATGTCGATCCGCTATAGATATGATCCGATACATCTGAGACGTCCAAAATCTCTGTGAGCTCAATGAATTCCGTCCGATTTCCTTCGATTGTCATCTTATAGGGACCCGCTATATTCATTAGTGATACCATTTTCATTTCATCTTGACCCACTCCAGTGTCCATGAACTCCAGCTCGAACGATACGGGATGTTTGCTGTGATTTTTCAGAGTGAACTGGCAGTCCCCATTCATCTGTTCATAATTGTCCAACGTATCAAATGTACACTTGCCATTCTGGTTGTAGGAAATCGCTCCTATACCGCTCGCTACTGTTTCTTGATACGCCGTAATGAGATATACCGGAATGAATGCATACAGGAAAAGTACGAGGACAGCTAACACCACATAAAATTTCTTCAATCCGTAAATCAGTAACGCCATCGCGATCAGGAACAAAAGAGAACCTACTATTCCTTTCCAGACGAGTCCATCATCGGTCTGAATAGGAAACGACATGAATGTCACGGTAGCTCCAATTAATGGATTATTTGGGTAGGGAAAAAATAACAACATACAAATGGCGAGAAGCACCACAGCGCTTATAAGGGCAATTCTATTTTTTATCACGGTGTTTCTCCTTCTATATTAAATTTAAAATGGTTGATCTTCTTACAACTACTGATCGAGTCTTTCTACGATCGATTGAAGGATTTCATTTTTGCGTTCTTGTATTTTAAGAAATTTCAACCCGAACCATACAGTAAATACTAGGAATGCGATCGGGACGATGTATATGAATACGCTTAAAATAGGTAGAAACGAAAAAAATAGATTGTTGCTGTGCATATGTATTTCCTCCTTTCACGGCTTATTCCGACTGCTCCTTTTTCGGAAACAGATAAGATACTAGCAATAAAGCGATGGCAGCTCCCCATCCTATATACATCCATAGGTTTAACGTCTTTTCAGAAATTGTATACGCAACTCCTGTACTATATAGAATGAGACGAACAATTTGCGATCCCAATACAATGAAGAGCGCCAAGTATTGTAAAACATCGCGGGTATTTTTCTGTTGTTTCTCCACTTGCACAACCCCCCAGCGATTTCTACATAGAAACTACAGTAATCGATATACCATCCGTTCTATGTAATACATATTCCTCAGACACGTGACAGCCAATCGATTGATAGAGTGAGATGTTTCTCGGCACATCCGCTCGTACTTTGCATGCTACTACTCTCTTCCCGTGTTGCGTCGCATATTCCTTTAAAATTCGTAATATTTCTTTCGCAATTCCTTGATCTCGTCTTTCCGGCACGACAGAGAATCAAGAAAAGTAGAAGCTTTCATTTTCCAATAGAAACGAAACACCGCAACCGGTTCCGCTTCTATATAGCCAATCTACGCCTTTACACCACTCTGCATTGAAGCCGTAATACTTTCCTAGCACACGCGTCAGCGGTGTAGCCTGCCTGTATTCTCGGAATACCCACTTTGATCCGGTATTTAACTGTCCTCACCCTATTTCACTTTGCACTCATTATGAATAGACGGAAGTGAATGCTACCGGATCTCCATTCTCGAACAGCTCGATCGTTTCATATTCTTTGTCTAAGTAAATTTCATAGAATTGCTGTTCTTGAAAGGTTTTAGATTCGCCTTCATCTTGATTCTTATCATACAGAATGTACAAGGTGTCTCCATCGCTTTCTACGTCAAAGTTTGTAAAGTCCACAGCATAATCTTCCTGGCTTTCATGAGAGGTATTAAAATAAACGACCAATTTATCGTCCGACGTGTCGTAAAATAAGTACACGCCATTTTCAGCTTGCGCATGTTCGGAGAATTTTTGATTGCCCTTATCCAAGTCCTTCATGGTGACTTCCTCGTAAGACAATGTTCGGTTCGTGTTACATCCGACCAGTACGACTGCACAAAGAACGATGATCCAAAGTTTTTTCATAGAACTCTCCCCCTGTCTTTGGTGTAATGAAGAGTGAATAGTTCTTTAACTATCTCTAACACTACTATTTCCCATGTTTTATGTAAAGTAAGTATAAAAAAACACTGCGAGGATAGCAGTGTTTTGGAATGCAAAGAAGTGGATAACTGACATATTGTTACTTTCTAGCGTTTACGTCCGAGAATAGCAGTGTTGCAACCGCGTAATGAGCGGTTACATGCCTTGATAGAGCGGTAGTCGCACGTCATAGAGCACTTGCGGACAACGATAGAGCGGGTATCTCATTCTATAGAGCGGTCAAGCATACATGATGAGCGCTTGAACAAATCTATGAGCGCGCCCCCACTGAATGTTGATCTACGTTGCCTATATCCAACCGTTCACCGATACTTCACCCAACCGCCATCTTGTTTGTCGTCACTCCCGCGCTTGCTTAATCGGCCAAGCACAAACGCGCCGGCAACTAGGCCAATCATCGTATTCGTCTTCTTATTGAATACCTGCTTCACCATTAAGTTCATATTCTGCGGACGCTCCGCTAATCGGCGCATAAAGTATCCGTACCAGTCTTTTCCAAATGGCACATATGTACAGAAATTATAGCCTTCTTTCGCCAACTGTAGCTGCAACTCATGGCGGAAACCGTACAGCATCTGGAACTCGAATTGATCACGTGAAATATCATGTTCTTTTACAAACTGCTTCACATGATTGATGATGTGGTGGTCATGTGTCGCAATTGACGTGAACGTTCCGTGCAATAAATGTTCTTCAATAATTTTAATATAATTTTCATCGATATCTTGTTTATCTATATATGCAACGTCCGGTGACTCTTTATACGCCCCTTTTACTAGGCGGGTGCGTGTATCATTATATTTTTTCGTATCATCTAACGCACGGTGAAAATAAGCTTGGATAACAGTTCCGACATTTTCATGGCCCTTTGCTTTTAATTCATCTAGTAAACGGTACGTCGGTTCAAGTCGCGAGTGATTTTCCATATCAAGATTCACAAACATTCCTACTGTATTTGCTCGTTTGACGATTTCTTCTACTTGTTGTTCGCAAAACGCATACTCAATATCGAGGCCGAGCTGTGATGGTTTGATCGAGATGTGCGCATCCACTTGATGTTCTTGGATCGCGTCCACTACTGCTAAGATTTGTTCTTTTGCTTCAACAGCCTCGCTCTTTTCGTACACAAATTCACCCAAATTGTCGATCGTGCATGAAATGCCTGCTTGATTGAGCTCTTTAACACTAGTAATCATTTCTTCGATGTTAGTTCCTGCCACGACTTGTTGGGCCCCTAGTTGAAAGCCGTATTTTTGGGCAGCTTGATTCAGTAGTTGGTTTTCAGATAAACCGATAAAGAAATTTCTTAGCATAGTTTCCACCTCATTTGTATATTTCGTATATCGAAATTATAACACTATTTTGTCATGTAAGCCCATACATTTGTTTGTTCAGCTATTATTACGTTCCTATGAACGGTAGCATTCGGTCTGCTGGACTATTCGGTTTAATGATCTCCTGTAAATCGAGCAAGGGAATCGGAAAATAAGGGAAGCCGGCCACATAAGGTGAAATTTCGTATAATTGGAAGTAGACCACGAGACTTGTGTCCGCGATATAGAAGTCCTGATCGGGTTTGATTTTAGTGAATGGTTCAATTATAGGTGTTTTCCATTGCTGGATATGGCGTCTAATATATTCCGATATTCGCTGCACATAAGGACTACCCGGCTTGAACAGGTCTTGCAGATTGTATTGCCTTCCTGTCTTCGTATCAAACGTCAAAGATTTGACGTAAGTCATTCCATGCGCTCCCCCAGTGAACGAATAGACGATCAAGTTAATACTAAAAAGATCACGCTGATTATTTTTAATTTCATACGTGGCGACCATCTCGACAAGGCTTGGGTCATAGTAATTATTATCCTCTAGCATTTTATTCATTTCTTTGAACAGTACTTGATTTAGCTTCTGTTGAACTTTTGGATCGCCCAGTTGCGTGATGACAGGATAAGACACATCCACTTTCGGCTTTCTATTTGATATGTGATACGTTTGAATAACAACAGGGTTTTTCATCATTTCATCCTTCCCAAGACATTTGTTTACTATATGCAAGGGACCGATAGAAAGTTTCTCGCTTTTTTTGGAGTCGTATGATAGGATAAACACTGACTGATATAAGGATGTGAAGTAAAATGATCAATATTACATTACCTAAACCGGACGTAACGATCGTCCGCAGAAAACAAGAAATGGGACCGGATGAAACGCCAATTAAGCCAATCTATGGTTTCATCGATTTTCATGAAATTCCACGTGATAAAGGCGGCCTTTTGTTGTTCTTCAACCAAAGTGACGAATTGTTATTCGTAGGAAAAGCACGAAAATTACGTCCGCGTCTGAAAAAGCATTTTGACGATCAAGTGTCTCCATTACGCAATCACCGTGAGGAAGTAGCAAAGATTTCCGCTATCATTATCGATGATCCAATGGAACGTGAGATCTACGAAACATACGTAATCAACACACAGCAAGCTAAATATAACGTAGAAAAAGCATTTTTCAGAGACTGAGCTGTCTGCCCCCGCAGACGGCTTTTATTTTTGGTTAAACACCATCTGCCTCTTTTGATAATTGGACATCTACCACATCTGCTACATGAATTCTTTCCGTTCCGAATGGATCACGCAGCACAATGGTCGTCGTCTGCAAGTCGAGCGCTTCGATCTCCCCTTGATGAAAGCGAACTTCTCCATCATGCCAAGTTTTAATCCATGTCTCATCACGTCTGCGCCAAGCTACTTCAAGCGTCTCTTGCATCGTTTGTAGCTCCCAATCGGTTAACTCGGGCCGTTCTATATACTCATCTTCCCGTTGCCAATCACGTAGTCTCTCGAGGTGTTCAGGCAGCATGAGCGACGTCCACTTCAATTTCCCTCTATCTCGGTTCCTTTCCATTCGATATTCCCCTTTTCCTAAGCGTATGTATGTTCGTAGTATACAGAACATACATTCGAAAATCAATGGTAAAAAAAGGCCATCGCTTGTAAAGCGATGGCCAAGTGTTTATTTAGGTAATTCGAATGAACCGACAAACACTTCCAGTTCACGCGCCATTTGATTGGTCTGCGTAGAACGTTCTGAAATTTCTTCTATGCTCGCTGTCGTTTGCTCGGCAGCTGCCGCGATATTATTGGTCATGTCTTCAATATTTTGTACAGCGTGCGTCAAGTGCTCGATCAACTGTACCGCTTCCGTTGATTTCACGGCTTCCGACGTCATCAAGTTCGAGATGTTCTTGATTTCTTTGACCGTTTCTCCAACTGCTACAGAAATATTACTCAATGACTGAGACGTAAGCTGCACTGTTTCTGTACCTTTTGTGATGTGTTTCGTGTTTTCCGATGTGGAAGTAATAACTTGCTGGATCCGATCAGAAATATCCTTCACTAGCTTCTCTACTTCCAGTACTTCCTGATTTGATTGCTCAGCTAAGTTCCGTACTTCTTCCGCTACTACCGCAAAGCCTTTACCGTGTTCACCTGCACGAGCCGCTTCAATAGAAGCATTCAGCGCGAGTAAATTGGTTTGAGCTGCGATTCCCGCGATGGAACCTGTGATGTTTTGGATCTTCGTCGTAGATTCAACCAAGTTTTGGATTGTATCTCCAACTTCTTGTGATCCATTTCGAATTAATTCCATATCATGGCTAATTTCTTCTGCGCGTTTTGCGCCTTCTAATGCAATCTTCATCGTTTCATTGGAGTTAACGAGCATTGAGTCAGCGCTTTGTTTCGTATTGTTCAAACCACTTGCTAATCCCGTGAGAATACTCGTTGCGTGCTCCGCAGTTGAGGTACCATCTGTAACAGCTGTGACGACTTCTTCGATATTGTGCGCAACCATCGTAATCGCTTCACGCATTTCAGAAAGCGATGCAGAAGTTTCCCCTGCGTTTTCGGATAAATGCTGCGATGTCGTATTCATCGTCGTGATCATGTCTTGTAGGTTCACCGTCATACGATTCAGCGTACGAGCCAAGTCGCCCACTTCGTCTTGTGACTTCACTTCTGTCGGTTGAACCGCCAAGTTACCATCCGCAATTTGCTTCGCCTGCTCAATTAAACTCGTGATCGGCTTCGTTTTTCTGCGAATGAGGAATCCTGTTCCAATTGAAGCAAGTATCATAGGAATAATACTGATCAAGATTCCGTCGCGTACAACATCCCAAGTACGATGTTTAACGATATTGGCATCGAAATCAATTACGCTGACTGCGATGATTTCTTTACTCGCATCTTGATCTTCATGTATTGGCGCATAACCTGAAAGCCGCTCCATACCGCCATACTCGTAAGGCTGAGAGTACGTTGAATGTCGATGTTCGAGTAGATCCGCAATCGCTTCTTCGTCTAAATGAAACTGGTCTCCCGGCTTAAATCCTTTTGCTTTCAGATTATCGTCGAGGGCAATAATTTTTCCATCCAAATCCAAAATATATTGTGTTTCAAATATATTTTTATGTTCAGTCGTCCAATTTAGCGTCTTTCCAAGTTCATCTTGTGTTTCAACGTCACCAGCCATTGCCTTTTCCATATCACCAGGTCGAATCAATCCCGTAGTAATATTGGCACAGCCGTACGCTTCAATTCCTGCCGCATCATACAGTTTGTCATAAGCAGTCTTATATGTAGCCAGTGATGTAATAGCCAACATCACCACCAGGATTCCAGCTATAATAGAACCTAGCTGAAATGTTAACGAATCTCTAACTTTCATCAAACCTTATGCCCACCCTTCATATTTGGTTTATCTAGTTCATTCGTTGTCTTTATCATACTCTATCAGTCTACAATTAAAAAGAAGAAAATGAAAAACTCTTTAATATTTAAATTATTATGTGAAATGTAGGTATTATTATCGTGTCACAACGGGGTGATTTCATATATAATATTGTATGATGAATAGTATATAAACATAAAGTTTCTTAAAGGAACAGGAGGCGTTCATTTTTGAATGAAAAACAAACAATTTTTAATTTGGTACATTTAATGGATCAAGTGACGAATAAAATGCTGATCCGTTTCCAGCAAGAATCCAAGCTATCCCTAGGAATCTCTCATATTCTTGTGTTGCTAGAGTTACATAACAAAGGTGAACAACGCCCTTCTGATTTGGCTGAGACATTAGGCTTCACGCCCGCTTCCTTGACGCATTTGTCGTCAAAGCTCATTAAAAGTGAATTTATTACGTTACGTAATGATGAAGAAGACCGCCGAACAAAGTATTGGAAAATAACACCCCTAGGCATTGATATTTTGGGCAAAGCGCAGAAATGTGGAATACAAGTGCGTTCGGAGTTCTTTAGTCACTTATCGGAGGCTGAACGAAATAGTTTAGTTCAAATTTACACTAAGTTAAATAACACATTCGTTTAAGGAAAGCTGTTCCGTTATGGAGCAGCCTTTTTTATTGGTACGAGGCTTTGTGAATGCGCTCAATGGATATGCGTGAGCGCTCTATCGCGTGCGCTAGCTGCTCTATCTGCCATCGCGTCCGCTCATACTTCCCCTGCGAACGCTCTATCCCACACGCCAACCGCTCTATCAGCCACCCCAGCCGCTCATACTTCCACCGCATACGCTCTATCCCACACGCCAACCGCTCTATCAACCAACCCAGCCGCTCATACTCCCCCTAACGCCCTATCCCACACACAAAAAAGGCTGCCCTATAAATCAGGACAGCCTTACATAATTATATCATCGTAATTTAATAGACCCACCGTCTACCATTATGGTTTGACCCGTGATGTAAGAAGCGTCTTCGCTCGCTAGAAAAACTGCTGTGCGGCCGATATCTTTTTCTGGATCGCCCAAGCGGCCGAGTGGGTTTTTCGCAAGAATCGCTTGATACGATTCGGGATTCTTTTTTCCCCAATGCTCGATGCCAGGTGTTTTAGCAATTGGTGAAATCAGGTTACACGTAATGCCGTATTGGCCCCATTCATTTGCCGCTACTCTTGTGATCCCGCGAATGGCTTCTTTTGCCGCAGCGTATGAACCTTGATTCACATCACCATTTAATCCTGCGCCGGATGAGAAGTTGATCACGGTGCCTTTTGACTCTTTCAAGTGTGGCAGTGCAGCTTGCATCAAGTAAAGCGTTGGATAAAATCCTGTATTGAACGAAAGGTCTATGTCTTCTTGCGTCATCTCTTCAATAGATTTCATACGTGAAGCATGAGCGTTATTTACTAAAATATCCAACCTTCCGAGCTTCGTTACGACTTGCTCGACAATAGAAGGTAATTCTGTTCGAGCAGTTAAATCCGCTTGAAGAAAAATCGATTGCGGAGAGATTTTCTGCAATTTTTCAATCGCTGCATCGCCTGCTTCTTTGTTTAAATCGACGATCGCAACGATCGCACCTTCTTTCGCGAAGGCTGTAGCGATACCTAATCCGATGCCGCCAGCCCCACCCGTGATGATTGCAACTTTTTTGTCTAATTTCATATGTACCATCTCCTTATTGATTATACTTTAATATTAAATCAAATTCGGTGTAAACTAATTACTCTTAACAACGCACATATCTTATATGAAAATTTCAACTTGTGGAACTGCCGACGGTTTGCCGAATAAATAGCCTTGGAACAACTGATACCCATTCGCTTTCAACCACTCAAAATCTTCTACCGTCTCTATACCCTCTGCTAAAGGAATCGAATCCACCGCCAACGCTTTTTCAAGAAACTCTGCTGCGATATGTTGCTTAGCAAGATCAGTCGCGACACCTTGTACATACTTGATATCGAGCTTCATGTAGTTCGGACGAAGGAATGAGAGGACTTCAACTGTGTTATAGCCTTCCCCGACATCATCAAGCGCATACTCGAATCCTTTTGAATGATAGTACTCCAAAATCGTTTTTAAATGGCCCATGTCTTCCACTTTTTCCGACTCCACAACTTCGAAAATCAAACGATATGGATCAATTTCCAATTCCTTCGCCAAATGAATCGTCGAGCGCAAGCAAAACTCCGGCGAATAGATAGCGGTTGGAATGAAATTAATAAATGCTTTTTGCGTAATCTGTTGTGCGTAGCGAACTGCCGTTAGACGACACACTCTGTCAAGAGCATATAATCTACCGCGCTCTTTTGCTGCGGAGAAAATTTCATTTGGATAAATCACTCTACCGTCTTGATGATAAAAGCGCGCAAGCAATTCATAGGCATAAATCTCGAGCTCGGGTGTAACAATAGGCTGATAATGGCTCGCCAATTGTTCGTTTTGAATGACTTGGTCAATCCATTGCATGTCGACTACTTGCATGACTTCCGAGAACGGCCGCCAGTCGGTTTGATCGAGACGAAACTGAATGGAATCTATTTCTACTGCATGATCGACGCAAAAGTCGTATAATTCTTTTATCCCTTGTTCTTTCACATGAAATGTATAACTTTCCTGGTTCACCAGCATCTCGGCTCGTTTCAAATGATCTTCTACTGATTCGAACAATGCTGTTTGTTTACAATTTTCAAATGAGACTTCATAATCCATCTCACGGACAACACAACCTTTGCAAGGCATTTACTTCACTCCTTCAGCATCTGATTTGAAAATCATATCATATTTCAGGTCCTTTTCTCATACAGGAGTATAGAAATATAGTTTTTCTAGTTAAATAGCACGCCAGGGTTTAGATTACTTTCATTTGTGGAATGACAAGGATATAGAACGTTTACTCGTTTCGACGGAAGTTAGACGTTCAAATTAGAAACGCACTTATTATGTGGAGGTGACTAGATTGAAGGTGCTCTTGTATATTAGTGCCATAGTCGCCGTTGCGGCTTTAGTGGTTATCGCAATTGCTATTATTAAAACAGCCAAAGCGGTCAAAGAAGCAATGACAGATGTAAAAGAAACGATGAAACGTGTGGAACTGAAAGTGGGCGGTATCACAGATAAAGCGGATCAGCTCATGACGCAGACAAACCAAATTGCGGATGATGCGAATGCAAAACTGCAATCGGTTGACGGATTGGCGGCTTCAGCGAAAGAACTTCGCGAATCCACCCAGTACGTGCAAAACTCTATCGCTAAAATGGCAGATCAAGTATCAGCGCCTCCTGGCAAATACGCCAAGCTGATGGAGCAAACGACTGCATTGTCTGAAGTAGCGTCAAAAATGTTCTACAAGATGAAGCAGAATAACGGAGAGAGGTGAACTTGATGGATTGGGTACTAGGAATAGGCGTATTGCTCATCGGCATCGCGCTAATTATTGTCGCAATCGTGTTAATTAAACCACTTGGAAAATTGACCGAAGTATTGGAAAGTGTCAAGAAGACGACCGATACCCTGCCGTCAACGGTAGCAGAAGTTACGGGTCAGACACAGCAAATTCTGCATACGACGAATGATACGATCAGTAATGTAAACAAACAGATTTATGAAGTGACACCGGTCTTCCAGATTGTCGGGGATGTTGGTGAGGCTTCACGCGAAGTAACGACTGCCGCACTCGATACGACGATTCGTTTTAAAGATCGTGTAGGGAATGCAGGCGAGTTTGTTCGCGAAAAAGAGTATAAAGGGTTATATGGAGTCGCTACGTTGGCATTTTATTTGATGCAGCAACGTAAAGAGCTGAAGAAGATGCGACCTTAAGTGGAAGAGTTGTTCAGTCCTATATAAAACGTAAAGCAGACCACTAATTCGCTACATGAATTAGTGGTCTTTTATATGTCAATCGTTTGCGTTTCATCACCTATTCGAAGGAGATTTTCTTATTCACTTGAAGATAATTCATTGGTAAGCCCTTGATCTTCCTCATATTCAAATTTGCCGATTTTCCCTTTTTCTTTAGTGGAGAATAGAACGACTCCTGATACATCCGCTACTTTTCCATCTTCACTGTCTTTTATATAACCGACAGTCGCAGTGAACGTATATCGATTGGAATACGCGCCATGTTGTTCGACAACTACTTCTTTTAAATCCAATTTATAATCAGATGCGTCTGCCAAAGTAGGATAGACCAACCCCCATGTTTGTATAAATGAAGTAAGATAGTCTTCGGTAAAGTACTCTCCGTATATTTCCGCGATATACTGATCAAACTCTAGATTTACTTCTTTGCCATCTACAACATGTGTATGATTTGGATCCTGAAGCAAATCCATCATCTTTTTGTCAGGTCTTTTAAATTGGATTGTAAGGACCTTTTCAATAACAGCTACATTTGGATCTTCTGCCTCAGCTTTTGAACAAGCTGAAAATACCATGCCGGTAAGAAGTAACAATAAAATTATAATGAAGATAAAGAGCTTCCTGCTGCCTACAGATTTTTGTACTAACTCCATATTCTGCCCTCCGATTATTAGTAGTTAACGTCCAATATTATCGCATGTAGTCTGAAGTTCGATTAAAAATTTTCCCATTTCACTTCGTATACGTAAATTCATTTGTTATAAGTTTACTATCCTTACTCACAAATTTAGTACTCACTCCACCGCTCTTAATGCTAAAAAAGACTGAAGTTCAACCCGATTGGGATTGATCTTCAGTCTTTGTCAGCACTTAAAATGATGCATTTTCTGGTGCTGGTAACTTTTTTTGTGGAACACTCTGTTCTGCACGATCCTTAGCAGCGCTCACGGATTGCTTACGCTTCTTAAAGATGTAATAACCTAACATAGCTGAACCGTAGATGTTGCCTAGCTTCTTGTTTTGCTCTGATGTGTCTGTGTGGTCTCCTTTTTGTTGAACAGACGACGACACGTCCACTAATGAGGAAGACAACTGGTGTGTAGATTCTCCAAGATCGCCGATTACTTGGAACAATGGAGTCAGATTTTCAATTTTTGTATTGATATCTGCTAAAGATTCATTACTGTTTTTAATTAAATTACCGGTTTCATCCAAAATGCCATCAAGTTGTTTCGGAAGCGCTCCTACCGTCTCATCGACGTCGTGCAGAATATTTCCAACTTGTTGTAATACCTTAGCGAAATAGATAGCTAAAATGACGAAGGCGATACCGATTAGTATGACGCCAATTCCAACGAGATCCATTCTCAACCCTCATTTCCTTTTACGTATTTTTTACGCTCTTCTTACCGCGTTGCCATGAATCGTAAACTTGGGCACCAAACTCTCCGTATTGGATCGCTTGAACAAACTTTTCTGTTCCTGGAAGAGAACCATCCTCTTCAAACTGTTTTGTCCGTTTGTTTACTTCTTCACTTAAGTACTGGCTGGATCGTCCAATATTTTCAATCGTAGAAAATAAAGGTGTCGTTGCCGCGAGTTTCACTTGAACATCTGTCGCCAGTTGTTCAGTCTCATTTAGAGTTCCATATAATTGCTCTATGCTTTGATCGAGCTCTGCCTCTACCCCTTTTACTGTTCCCATAACGGTTAGCAATAAGTTCGAAGACTTCGTTAGTAACAATGAAAGGTAGATGGCGACAATCAATACTGAGATTGCAATTAATAATAAACCAATGTACGCCATACACACATCCTCCTCTCCAACAGACTAAATACACCTTATCATTCTATACCACTCTCAGTTTTTCTAAAACATTAATCACCCAAAGTTCTGTCATACGAGTGTAAAAGTTTACTTTTCATCTGTAGTGACTAGTTATGGAAACCAATGCGACTCACGGGTGTATTACTTAATAAGTAGAGTCTTCCATCTTCAACAAAAAATCCTATGCCCCGTATGAGGGAACATAGGATTTTTTATTATTCTTCATGTCGTCCGACACAACGCTCACATTCGTACATCATAGATTCTTGTTTTTCTTTGAACTGGTTCCCACATTCTATACAAACCTTTTCCACCATTTGTCTTTTTTGCTCAGTGTTCTTTTTCATCGTACATTCCTCCATTCATTTAGTTGTCATTCCCTGTACTGATACAGCAACTTTTATTAAGACTAATATATAACAGTATCGTCAGACTTGTCACTCTTTTCAGACGGAACCTGTTATTTTACGATGGAATCCAAAAGAGCACGACGAATATAGGAAATAGAAAAGTGGAAATAAAAATGGCATGTCAATATCGCGACATACCATTTCTTTCCTCTTTACATCATCACACCATAAACTATTACAGCCGCGATGATGACTAGCGTTACGACAAACACCGTCCATTGCATATTATCCGGCTTTTCTGGTCTACTATCCCATTTCTGCATGAATAAACGCTTCCTTTCTGGTGTGTTAGTTCTTCATTCATTAGTTTTCCCTTCTGTTTACGAATTAAACGCGATGTATTTGTGTATAATCAGAAAACAGATCTATATGAATGAATCTTCATACTATCTTCATAATGCTATTGCCCGATAATAAAATATGTACGTATTATTCCATAAATAAATTAAATGATTGATCTTCTCAATTTATTAAATCCTTAACTAACCAAGCAACCGCTTACATTTACAGAGTGTTCTAAATATAGTCATTACTCACGAAATAAACATACAATTTAGAACTTTCGTATGTTCATTCGGTTTTTTTCATGTTATTATGAGTAAACGTTGATTCAATAACGGAGGTTAGATGATAAGTGATGAAGGTGAAAAAAATGGAAACTCCACGTGTTCAAGTAGAAGATATCTTAATCGCGAACCAGCTGCTAAAAGACATCGTAGCGCATACGCCTTTACAGAAAAATGATCGTCTATCGGAAAAGTATGACTGTCATGTGTATATTAAGCGGGAAGATTTGCAGCATGTTCGTTCCTTTAAATTGCGCGGTGCTTATTATAAGATGAAGCGCATTGAAACAGAAGCACGTAAAAAAGGAATTGTTTGCGCTAGTGCAGGAAACCATGCACAAGGTGTAGCTTTCGCTTGTGCAAACCTAGACATTGACGGCAAGATCTTCATGCCTCAAACTACGCCTAAACAAAAAGTAAACATGGTGAAAATGTTCGGACGTGATCGCATTGAAATTATTTTAGTCGGAGATACTTTCGATGATTGTTTCGAGAGCGCGCTCGATTTGATGGAGAAAGAACAGCGTATTTTCATCCATCCATTCAATGATAAGGATATTATCGCGGGTCAAGGAACGGTAGCTGTCGAGATCATGAATGATATTGAAGAGCCGATTGATTACGTATTTGCCAGTATCGGCGGTGGTGGTTTGATGTCCGGAATCAGTACATACATCAAAAACTTGTCTCCGCACACGAAGATGATCGGCGCAGAGCCAGCAGGTGCAGCAAGTATGAAGGCTTCTATCGACGCCCAAAAAGTCGTACCTCTGGCAACGATTGATAAATTCGTCGATGGCGCGGCTGTCAAGTGCGTAGGCGATCTGAATTACGATATTTGTAATAACTATCTAGAAAACATCGTCAGCGTTCCTGAAGGTAAAGTATGTACCGCCATTCTCGACTTATACAATGAACACGCGATCATCGCAGAGCCAGCAGGTGCACTTCCGATCGCTGCACTCGATTTCTATAAAAATGAAATCAAAGGCAAATGTGTCGTCTGCGTGATCAGTGGTGGAAACAACGATATTGGTAGAATGCAGGAAATCAAAGAGAAGTCGATGATTTACGAAGGCTTGCTGTATTATTTCCTTGTGGACTTTCCACAACGTGCAGGTGCACTACGCCAGTTCCTTGATGGTGTACTTGGACCGGATGATGATATTACGATGTTCGAGTATACGAAGAAAAATAACAAAGAGAGCGGTCCGGGTCTTGTCGGAATTGAGATTAAGCGCAAAGAAGATTATAACGGCCTGATTGCACGTATGGAAAAGAACGGTTTCCCTTATAAAGAAGTAAACAAAGACAGTTCGTTGTTCGGGTTGTTAATTTAATAAAAGTTCTGCCGCAAGAGTCATCGCGACTTCTTGCGGCAGTTTTTTTGTGGTTATATACCTAGTAGTATGATGTTTAGACTTCACTAATCTGCGCTGATTCTTATGCATCAACAGATCAGACATTCAAAACCTACCTTGCACTATCTTCTAACATAACAAAATGACCATACCCACCTCACATGAATCTATTCACACCAATTATGAAAGGTTTTCAACATAAAAAAATTGGGTATTTAATTACTAAAACATTCATAAACAGCACATGCTATCTGTACATAAGAAGAACACTTTTTATGAAAACTGCAGAAAAGGCGGTGACTCTGACATGGGCCCCAAACATAGTAAATTCAGTATATCCATACTCTTCATAGTTCCCCTGCTCATCTTAGCAAGCCTCACGGTCCCGTATTTCACAACCATTCAAAACGGTGCGGATGTCTATCTTCAATCGGAAACGATTACCGAGCAAGATGCAACTGAAAATTACGTCATGCTGCGCTACGACGTGGAAAAAGTACCAAAGGAGCGTATGACGCCTAGTTTAGTGAATGCATTAAAAAAACCCGATGAACTCGGTCAGACACGAGTTTTTGGCGTATTGGAACAAAAAGACGGAGTATCTGAATTGGTTTCATTGAGCGACAAAAAACCCTCTGAAGGCGTCTATTTAATGGGCTGGCTGGCGCAGACGACCGAGCGAGAGTATCGTCAAAATGATCATTATATCGTGAATTTCGGACTGGATCGCGTCTATGTTCCCGAGTTTGGCCACCGCGTTGCGGCAGACAGCGTGCAAGACCGTACGATGACCGCACACTTTAAAGTTCTTGATGGCAATAGCATTTTGCGCGAATTCCAAACCAACTAAAAGAAGCAAAAAGGAAGAGTATCGCTCTCCCTTTTTGCTTCCTTTTGCATTATAAACCTAATGAAATATATTTTACTTCTACATATTCATCCATACCTTGATGACCACCTTCACGTCCAAGACCGCTTTGTTTAAAGCCACCAAACGGAGCTTGTGGTGCTGACGGCAAGCCATCGTTCAAACCTACGATACCATACTCCAATGCTTCACAAATTTGAATACCACGTGTGATATTTTCCGTGAAGACGTATGATGCGAGTCCAAATACAGTATCATTCGCACGCTCGATTGCTTCTTCTTGTGTCTCAAACGTCGCAATCGGCAATACCGGGCCAAATGTCTCTTCTTGCATACAGAGCATATCGTCCGTTACATCTTTCAAAACAGTCGGTGGGTAGAATAATCCATTGATGAGTTCGCCACCTGTGACGACTGTCGCACCTTTGGATTTCGCATCTTCTACATGTTCTTGCACTTTATCGATTGCATCTTGGTCAATTAACGGACCTATCACGACGCCTTCTTCTTTACCGTCGCCAACTTTCAACTTCTTCGTTTCCTCTGCAATGCGTGTCGTGAATTTTTCCACGATCGATGAATGAACATAAATACGGTTCGCACACACACAAGTTTGTCCTGCATTACGGAATTTCGCTGCGATGACGCCATCTACCGCTTTGTCCAGATCCGCGTCCGCCATAACAATCGCTGGTGCTTGTCCACCGAGTTCCAATGAAATCTTCTTCATCGTATCGGCTGCACCTTTCATCAATGTCTTACCGATTTCAGTAGATCCTGTAAACGTCAGCTTACGCACACGCCCGTCTTCTTGCCACGCCTCTGCAATTTCACTCGCACTGCCTGTTACAATGTTCAGTACACCGTCGGGAATACCCGCTTCTTGTGCAAGCTCTATTAAACGAATTGCAGTGAGCGGAGTCTGAGATGCCGGCTTCATGACGACTGTACAGCCTGCTGCAAGTGCTGGCGCAATTTTACGTGCAATCATAGCCGCGGGGAAGTTCCATGGCGTAATCGACGCAATGACACCGACTGGTTGCTTGTGTACAAACATTCGCTTATTGGACTGCGTAGCCGGAATGGTTTCACCGTAAATTCGTTTCCCTTCTTCCGCAAACCAACTGATGTATCCATTTGAATAACGCATTTCACCAAGCGCTTCCGCTAATGGCTTCCCTTGCTCAGTCGTCATCGTGTCGGCTACGCTTTCTTCATTTTTTTCAATTAACGCATGCCATTTCATTAAATACGCACTGCGTTCATACGCCGACAATGCGGCCCAGTCCGAAAACGCCGCAGAAGCTGCGTCGACCGCTTGCTTTGCTTCCGCTTTGCCGCCTTTAGGTACAGCACCGATCGTCTCACCTGTTGAAGGATTCACCACTTCAATTTGGGGTAAATCCGCACCGAGTCGCTTTCCGTTAATGATCATTTCAGTCGTTTTCATATTCAACCTCTCCTTTATTTAGCATCATTGACACGTTCTACGGGAATATCCGCCACTATATCATTTAATACCCAACTGGCGAGAATTAAACCAGCGACTGACGGACAAAACGCATTGGAAGCTGGAGGCATTTGTGCTTTTCGTATCGATGCATCGGCATTACCGACTGTTTCAAGGATGTCTTCTCGTACAACGATTGGGCTTTCATCAGAGAACACGACAGGCACGCCATTAGGAATACCAAGCTTGCGCAAACGAAGACGCATCACTTTCGCCAATGGATCTGTATGTGTTTTTGAAATATCAGCAATCTTAAAGCGAGTTGGATCTGTTTTATTGGCAGCACCCATGCTGGAGATTATTTTAATCCCACGTTTGACACATTGCTGGATCAAATGAATCTTATAGCTAATCGTATCCGATGCATCAATTACATAGTCGGGCTTATATGAGAAAAATTCTTCAGACGTCTCTTCTGTGTAGAACATATGTAAATCGATCACTTCACACTCTGCGTTGATATCTGCAATTCGTTCTTTCATGACGGCAGATTTCGAACGTCCTACCGTTGATAAATAAGCGACCAATTGGCGGTTGATATTCGTGATGTCAACTGTGTCTTTATCGACTAAAATAATGCGCCCAACCCCAGTCCGCGCACATGCTTCAGCTGCGAATGAACCGACGCCACCGACACCTAAAATCGCCACCGTTTTGCCTTTCATTCTTTCCACGCCTTCTGTACCAATCGATAATTCATTTCTCGAAAATTGATGTAACATCTATACCGCATCCTTTATGATTAATTGTATTCACTCTATCCTAAAACAGTCACCTGCACTCGCGCAACTAACTGAATTTTAGACACTAAAAAACCTTCTCGCTTACGCAAGAAGGTGAATTGTTGTAGGAAAGTGAAATCCCGACTGTGCCGTCTTTGAATATCGCTTTGAACCCGCTAATAGCAGGTGGGTGTCCTGTATAACTCTTTTGGCGTCCCGATTAAAGGCATGTCATCCAAGCTATAACGTTGAACTCCCGACGATAAGATGTTGGGTCAAAACTAATTTACAAATGACGAACACTTCAGGATTTCTACTAACTTCATCTTATCATACGCGTTTTTATAATTCAATCTATTTGAACAAAGTCTTTAAAAATAGTTGTTTCCTCACTTTTTTGCTAGTTCAGCGACTACTTTTATCCCGAGTTCTTTCAACTGTGCATCGTCAACAGAACTAGGTGCTTCTGTCAATAGATCACTTGCACTAGCTGTTTTAGGGAACGCAATTGTGTCGCGCAAGTTTGTAGATCCCGCAAGCAACATCACGATACGGTCTAGACCAAATGCAATTCCGCCGTGTGGAGGTGTCCCGTATTCAAACGCGTCCAACAAGAATCCAAATTGCTCGCGCGCTTGTTCTTCTGTAAATCCAAGTGCTTTGAACATGGCTTCTTGCACATCACGTTGGTAAATACGCAAAGATCCGCCACCTAGCTCATATCCGTTCAATACTAGATCGTATGCTTGTGCTTTTACTGTTTCCGGGCTCGTTTTCAATTCTTCCACGTCAGCCGGCATAGTGAATGGGTGATGTGCTGCATAATAACGGCCATCTTCCTCATCGTACTCAAATAGCGGCCAATCCGTAACCCACAGGAAGTTATACTGAGACTGGTCAATTAAATCTAATTCTTTTCCAAGCTTTAGACGTAGCGCGCCTAATGAATCGGCTACTACAGACTTCTTATCTGCTCCGAATAAGAATAAATCTCCAGGTTCTCCGCCACCAGCTGCTTTCAACGCTTCGCCAATTTCTCCATCAAAGAATTTTGCAATCGGGCCATTGAAGCCGTCTTCCGTCACTTTTAACCACGCCATACCTTTCGCACCATACACTTTAGCAAACTCGCCAAGTGCATCGATATCTTTACGAGAATACTGATCCGCTGCACCTTTAACGTTGATCAATTTCACCTGTCCGCCCGCTTCCACTGCACTAGCGAACACTTTGAATGAAGAGTCTTTGACAATCTCAGATACGTCCGTCAATTCCATTCCGAAACGAGTGTCCGGCTTGTCTGAACCGAAACGACCCATTGCTTCGTCATACGGAATGCGTTTAAACGGCGTTTCTACATCTACTTGTTTGACGTCTTTCATTACTTTCTTGATCAGACGTTCGTTAAGCTCCAAAATTTCTTCGATTGACATGAAACTCATTTCCATATCGATTTGCGTGAATTCTGGTTGACGGTCTGCACGTAAATCTTCATCGCGGAAACAACGAGCAATTTGGTAATAGCGATCGAAACCAGATACCATCAATAACTGCTTAAACAACTGCGGTGACTGTGGCAATGCGTAAAATTCACCTTCGTGAACACGGCTTGGCACTAAGTAATCGCGTGCGCCTTCAGGAGTCGATTTCGTTAGAATCGGTGTTTCCACTTCCAAGAATCCTTCATCATCCAAGAAGTTACGCACTGTTTTCGTAATATCTGAACGCATTTTGAAAACTTTTGCAAGCTCAGGACGACGCAAGTCTAAGTAACGGTACTTCAGACGCGTCTCTTCGCCTACATCCGTTTCGTCTTCAATAGTAAATGGTGGGTTTTTCGCTTCGTTGATGACTTTTACTTCAACCACTTGCACTTCAATAGCACCTGTCGCGATGTTTTTATTCTTTGTACGTTCTTCACGTTCGATGACGAGACCCGTAACTTCGATGACGTATTCATTACGCAATGTTTCAGCAATTTCAAGTGCCTCTTTTGAGATGTCCGGGTTGAAGACTGTCTGGACGATGCCTGCGCGGTCGCGGACATCGATGAAGATGAGTCCACCGAGATCACGGCGCTTCTGCACCCAGCCTTTGAGCGTGACTTCTTCTCCGATTTGTAGTTCTGATAAGTTCCCACAATAATGTGTGCGTTGCATAGTAGCTACACTACCCTTCTGATGTTTGAGTTTGTATTTTGTAATTCGAATGAAAATAGAGAGTGTTATTTGGTGTTGTGCATGGGATTTGCGCTTCAGAGGGGACGCTTTCCCGAGGGCCCGCGGTGAGCCAACCAGGTCGCTGTGCTCCCTTTGGTTGTCTCACCTGTCGGGCTGATCCTCCGGGAGTCGCCCCTCTTACGCTCCAATCCTAAGTGGATACTATAATTAGTTAGCGACATCACTGAAATTCATAAGCGACTAACTATATTGCTTCTTATTTCATTTAAATTCAAGATCGAGTTCAAATTCAAGTTCAGTCACCAAGTACCTCTTATTCTAAAAGTTAGGATTGGAGTGCAGGGCGGCGACTCCCGATGGATCAGCGTGCGCCTTGAGACCCCGGACAGATGCCTTAATTTCTGAAAAGTACACAGAAATACGGCAAAGCGAACCCTTCGCTGTTCGCTTGGCTCAAGCCACGCCCATGGGAAAGCGTCCGCCCGGAACGGAAATCCCCATGACATTTCCCTGTTAACGTTTTACTTCTTCAATTCCCCAATCAATTCTTCAACCGATACTTTTTTCTGTTCGCCGTCCGCCATGTTCTTCAGCTGGACGACGTTTTCGTTCACTTCGTCTTCGCCGATGACTATGACGTGGTGCGCTTTCAAGCGGTCGGCGGACTTCATTTGGGCCTTCATCTTGCGGTCCATATAGTCCATCTCGCTGCGTAAACCATTCTCGCGTAGCTTGCCAAGAATTTCGAAGCCTTTTTCTCGTGCTACGTCGCCCAATGTGACGATGTAGACGTCGAGTGAAGGTTCGTCTGTAAAGGACTTTTCTTCTGCCTCAAGTGCTAGTAAAAGTCGCTCGATGCTGAGGGCGAATCCGATGCCTGGTGCTGCTGGGCCGCCTATTTCCTCAGCGAGTCCGTTGTAACGCCCGCCGCCACATAGAGTCGTGATTGCGCCAAAGCCTTTAGACGTGCTCATGATCTCGAATGCCGTGTGGTTGTAGTAATCCAGTCCCCGTACAAGATTCGGATCGTATTCGTACTCGATGCCTGCGATGTCTAAATAGCTCTTCACTTTCTCAAAGTACACGCTTGATTCTTCATTGAGATAATCAGCAAGTGATGGAGCTGTTTTCATCAATGGATGTTCTCTATCCACTTTACAATCCAGAATGCGCAATGGGTTTTTCTCCAGACGGTTTTGACAGTCTGAGCAGAATTCGCCAATGTTCGGGCTGAAGTGTGCAATTAGCGCTTCGCGGTGTGCGTCACGTGATTCTTTGTCGCCAAGTGAATTCAGTACAAGTTTGATATCCGTCAAGCCCGTTTTCTTATAGATGTTCATTGCCAACTCGATAACCTCTGCATCGATAGCCGGATCATCACTGCCGATTGCCTCTACGCCGAATTGGACGAATTGACGGTAACGGCCAGCTTGTTGACGTTCATAGCGGAACATCGGCCCCGTGTAGTATAGCTTCACAGGCTGATCTGCATAGCCAAACATCTTGTGCTCGACGAATGAACGCACGACAGGTGCTGTACCTTCTGGGCGCAACGTCATCGAGCGATCTCCTCGATCCGTGAATGTATACATCTCTTTTTGCACAATATCTGTCGTATCACCGACTGTGCGCTGGAATAATTCCGTTTGTTCGAAAATCGGTGTGCGGATTTCCTTGTAGTTGTAGACATCACAAATCGAACGAGCGATCTTTTCAACGCGCTGCCACTTCCAAGAAACATCAGGTAGAATATCCTGCGTACCGCGGGGAACTTTAAAATTCATTAGTAAAACTCCTTTCGATGATCTAATAACGGGCGAACTTTCTGAGAACACAAAAAAGCTCCCATCCCTAATAAAACAGGGACGAGAGCTTGTAGCTTCCGCGGTTCCACCCAAATTGACACAAAAGTGCCCACTCGAATCCGGATAACGGCCGGTTCCGTTCACGCCTACTAATTTCAGCATGAATCCTCCGTGGTGTTATTCGCTTTACGGTACTGTCAGGGAATTTCAGCCAAGTCCCCTGTTCTCTTTCCAGCCTGAAGTAAAGGTATTTTCCACATCATCGGTAAATGTATTAATTCGATTACTATCTATGTTAGTCGTAACTGCGGAAACTGTCAACTTGTTTGACGATTTATGTGTAATGGTTATAGTTCGCAAATGCTCATACAAAACGTATATCCGCTCTATTTCCATTCATAAGCGCTCAATCAAACGTTGCAATCGCTCTATCGCACCTGCAATCCGCTCATAGACTCGCGACAAGCGCTCTATCAAACACCGCAACCGCTCATAAACCGCATTCCTCACTCACCTAGACTCAATCATCAACGTCACAGGACCATCATTCGTCAACTGTACGTCCATCATCGCACCGAACTGTCCTGTCTCTACGTGAAGTCCGTGACCGCGTAGCTGTTCATTGAAGTATTCCCATAACGGTTCCGCTACATCGGTTTTCGCCGCCTCGATAAAGCTTGGACGACGCCCCTTTTGTACGTTGCCATACAAAGTAAACTGGGAAACTGAAAGAATGGCACCATCAACTTCTTTAATTGAACGATTCAATTTCCCTTCGTCGTCTTCATAGATACGCAAGCCGGCGACTTTATTGGCTATATAGTTGGCATCTTGTTCAGTATCGTCATGTGTGATGCCGACAAGCAACACATAGCCAGTTGAAATAGAACCTGTAATTTCTCCGCCTACTGTTACGGAAGCGTCTTTTGCACGCTGTAATAATACTCGCATGTTCACACCTCCTATTTAGTTCATCACCCGTTCTACGGAATACACATCTTTGATCTGTTTGATTTTATCGACAGTGCGTTGTAGATGTGTAATGTTTTGAATCTTGATTGACATGTGGATATGGGCGATATCATCTTTATCCGCTTTGCCACTCACTGCGATAATCGGTGTATTCATATCCGCTACCACCATCATCACTTCATTCAGCAATCCTTGTCGATCGAATGCGGAAATTTCAATATCGACTTGGAATTCTTTACGAACTTGATCGTCCTGTAATGCCCATTGCACTTCAATGATACGTTCTTGCTGTCCTTGTTCAGACAATACGTTCGGACAATCGGTACGGTGAACGGAAACCCCGCGGCCTCGTGTAATAAATCCAACGATGTCATCGCCTGGTACCGGGTTACAGCACTTCGAAATACGTATGAGCATATTGTCGATGTCTTTGACGATTACGCCTGATTCCGTCTGTTTCTCCGGCTTTGGTGTTTGAATTTCTGAGACGATTTTATCAATCGTTTCTTTTTTCGCGCGTTCTTTGCGCATCCGCTCGGCTAGTTGATTGACTACTTGTTGCGCAGTAATGCCACCCGAACCGACTGCAGCGTAGAGGTCTTCTTCAGAAGTGAAACTGAATTTATCAATGGTACGTTGCATATTTTCTTTACTTAACGCTTCCTTGATATCATACTCTTCCTCTTTCAATTCCTTCTGAATCATCTCGCTACCTTTGTCGATGTTCTCGTCACGTAATTGTTTCTTGAAATATTGGCGAATCTTATTTTTCGCCTGGGATGTATGCGCTAATTTCAGCCAATCACGGCTTGGACCAAATGACTGTTTCGACGTCAGAATCTCGACGATATCACCAGTAGATAACGACGAATCAAGCGGCACGATTTTCCCATTCACTTTAGCACCGGTCGTCCGGTTCCCAATTTCGGAATGCACACGATAGGCAAAGTCGATCGGTACAGATCCTTGTGGTAATTCGATGACATCCCCGTCCGGTGTAAATACATAGACCATGTCTGAAAATAAATCGAACTTCAATGACTCCATAAATTCTTGCGCATTGGACGATTCATTTTGAATTTCCAAAATCTCACGGAACCAAGTCAGTTTCGAATCGATATCACTAGAAAGCTTTGCGACTTGTTTACCTTCTTTATACGCCCAGTGTGCCGCCACACCAAATTCCGAAATTCGGTGCATTTCTTCCGTCCGAATTTGTACTTCGAGCGGATCTCCCGCAGGTCCGACAACTGTCGTATGAATTGATTGATACAAATTTTGTTTAGGCATCGCGATATAATCTTTAAATCGTCCGGGCATTGGCTTCCACAATGTATGGATAATTCCAAGTGCCGCATAGCAATCTTTAATGCTTTTTACGACGATACGAACTGCCAGTAGATCATAAATTTCATTGAACTCTTTTTTCTGAATGACCATCTTTTGATAAATAGAATACAAGTGCTTCGGTCTGCCATGAATTTCTGCAGCGATCCCCATTTCATCCAGTTCGACACGCATTTGATTCATGACGTCTTTCAAGTATTGTTCACGTTCTGTCCGCTTTTGCTTCATGAGATTTACGATACGATAATACTGTTGGGGGTTGGAATAACGCAATGCGATATCTTCGAGTTCCCATTTAATCGTGGAAATTCCGAGACGGTGAGCGAGTGGAGAGAAAATTTCTAATGTTTCTTCCGATACACGGCGTTGCTTCGCTGCTGGAACATGCTTGAGTGTACGCATATTATGCAGGCGGTCTGCAAGTTTAATTAAAATGACACGGATATCCTGTGCCATCGCGATAAACATTTTGCGGTGGTTTTCCGCTTGCTTTTCTTCGTTGGACCTAAATTTTAATTTATCGAGCTTCGTCACACCGTCCACAAGCATCGCAACTTCATCGCCGAATTCACGGATAATATCTTCGCGACTGATTTCCGTATCCTCTACTACATCATGCAAGAAGCCGGCTGCAACCGTTTCTGGGTCCATTTGAAGACCCGCCAAAATACCAGCTACTTGAATCGGATGGTTGATATACGGTTCACCTGAAGTCCTAAACTGACCTTCATGCGACTTTTCAGCCATTACATATGCCCGCTTAATAAACTCAACGTGTTCTTCGTTCATATATTTGGCGACCAGGTCGTATATATCTTGTTCTGTCAGGTCTTGATTTTTCGCCATGGACTTACCCCTTTCTTCCTATTTCGTAAATATTTAGATAATAAGTTTTAGTAGTATATGTATAATATCACCTATATGTAAAGTGAATCAAACCCAGAGCCTCTATCTATATAGCAAGAATCCTCCGCATTAAGCGGAGGATTCCCCATCAGTACGTAATTAATGCCTTGATGTTTTCATTCGTCAGCTTTTTTCGACCATTCAAGTACGAAAGTTCGATCAAGAATGCACAGCCAGCTACTACACCACCAAGTTTCTCAATCAATTCGACTGTCGCACCGACTGTACCGCCAGTTGCCAGTAAATCATCAACTACGAGAACACGTTGGCCAGGCTTGATAGCATCTTTGTGAATCGTTAACTCATCTTGTCCATACTCCAGGTCATAAAAGACTGAAATCGTTTCGCGTGGTAACTTGCCAGGCTTACGAACCGGTGCAAAACCGATTTCAAGCGCGTAAGCAACAGGACATCCGATGATGAAACCGCGTGCTTCTGGGCCTACGATAATATCGACGTTTAATCCTTTCGCATACTCGACAATTTGGTCTGTCGCATATTTATATGCTTCCCCGTTATCCATGATCGTCGTAATGTCCTTAAAGCTGACACCCGGCTTCGGATAATCGTCTACAGTCGTTACATACTTTTTTAAGTCCACAATTTTTCCTCCTCAACAGCTTCCGTCTCGCGCAAAGAGTCGAATACTTTCTTTAAGTCCTGATACGGAGCATAAAGCAACAACTCTTCTAGTTTGATCTGCTGTTGGCGTTTTTTATAGGATGGCGCTTCTGCCAAGTCACGTTTACCTGCAGAAGTGAGCATCGTCACCTTACCATTCTCTAGTGTAACAAATTCTAGTTCATAAAACACTTTTGTCATGAATTTTATCACATCTTTTTTCCAACCTTTATGTTTGGAAAGCATATCGATTTGATTATGCAGATCAAATGTCTCACGTTTTTTCAAAAAACTGTAATACCAACCAAATTGTTGACGATCCGGCATCTTTTCGAAGTACATCGAATCATGTACATGCAGATGTAGATACACTCGGCCAGCAAGCGTCTTTTCCATTACTTGCTTCAACTGTTCTTCAGCTGGTGGCATATCGAGTAATACGATAGAAAAAGACGGTTGAAGTTCGTCGCGCCCAATCAAAGCGATTGGAATGTTTTTAAAGAACGGCGCAAAATGTTGAATCGCTTCTTCACTAAACGCAATAAATTGTGCTTGGTCTGGAATCATTGGCAACCATCTAGCGGGATCTCGAATTCCACGGTAATCGAACAACTGCCACTCGTCACATTTTACATCGTCGACAAGTAATTGGGCTTTTTTGTTACCGTTCCACTCGTTGATTTGCAGATCACCTGTCAAACTAAGCTTACTTTGCGGTGCCATTTCGTCCGCCAATGCTCCCGCTCCAAAAAATATCGCATCTAGACGTTCACTACGATCACCCATTTCAAGCTTTAAATGATCTTTCGCTGAACCGATTTTACGAACAGAGATCGTATCGAGCTGTTCTAATAAGAAAACCGGTTTCGGGAATCCCATACCAAACGGTCGAATTTTTTCCAGCGCTTCGATCGACGCAATATCTATTTCATCCAATGCCAATGGCACATCGATGGATACTATAGGTTGCAAATCTTCTTTCGTCAATACTTCTTTCGCCTGTTCATTCAAATTCGAACGCAATAATTCAACGTCTTCTATTTTCAATGACATCCCGGCAGCCATCGCATGCCCTCCGAAATGTGGCAGGATCGATGCATTTTTCGATAGTTCCTTATACAAATCAAAGCCCTCAATGCTGCGTGCAGAACCTTTGGCCATTCCTGTTTCTCGATCAAGCGACAAGATGATGGATGG
The DNA here is from genome assembly GCF_002082015.1 of Sporosarcina ureae. Taxonomy (GTDB): domain Bacteria; phylum Bacillota; class Bacilli; order Bacillales_A; family Planococcaceae; genus Sporosarcina; species Sporosarcina ureae_A. The sequence continues at coordinate 411,830 of NZ_CP015109.1, forward strand.
ACGATAGTATTTCTCCGTCAGTCTCGATGACACGATCCCGACGACCCCCGGATTCCAACCTTCACCTTCTATGACTAACACGTGAGGCACATGATCGCCATAACGGATTTCCACTTGCTCTTGCGCTTCTTTTGCAATTTCTTTCACTAATTGTTGCCGTTCTTTATTCAAATCATTCAATTCTTCCGCAATTCCAAGCGCTTGTTGCTCATCTTCTGACTTTAATAAATCAACCGCTGGATCTGCGTCACCCAGTCGGCCCGGGGCGTTTAGACGAGGTCCGATCGTAAAGCCGATCGTTTCTTCTGATAAAGCGTTCTGTTCATGACCACTCACTTGCATCAATGCTTTAATGCCTGGACGCTGCGTGCGGCGTAATCTGCGGATCCCTTCTTTGACCATGTAGCGATTTTCATCTTCTAGCGGTACCAAGTCTGCGATCGTGCCGATTGCGACGAATTCCAGCAAGTCAAGCGGCGGCTCTCCGAGTAAAGCAGAGGCTAGTTTGAACGCCACCCCTACACCTGCGAGTTCTGCGAATGGATAATCGCCTTCTGGATGTCGGGGGTGAATGACCGCGTCTGCCTTGGGTAATACGTCGCCCATTTCGTGGTGATCTGTTACGATGACCGTCATCCCAAGCGACTTCGCGAAGGCGATTTGCTCGATGCCTGAGATTCCGTTGTCTACTGTGATCAGAACTTCTGTGCCTTCTGTATGTAGTTGTTCAAAATAGTCGCTGTTCGGTCCGTAGCCGTGTTCGAAACGGTTCGGAATCGCGAAGTTCACTTTCGCGCCAAGACGTTCGAGCGCGGTCGTTAGCACGGTGACGCTTGTTACGCCATATAGTGATAGGTAAACCTTTGAAAGTTATCTCCGGCTTTTCCCCCACTTCACACCGTGCGTGAGACTTTCACCTCACACGGCGTTCTATCGAAAAATTTCAAAACTTTGGTAATCTACATAACTTAACAGAATTCACTTGTTCGTTGGTATGTCTAATCGTCCAATTAGAGTGTTACTTGCTGTAGTTCCAGTTTCTTTCGTAGCGTATTTATTTTATTCAGGCTTTGTGAGTTGGTTAGTAACTTTTTATACTTTGAGATTATTTCTTCATCTTTTGCATGTATTAAGATGTGAATGTCTTTATCAACGAGACAGAGGTTGTTATATTGGTCAGTACCACCTTGCAACCGTGGTACTTTGTGATGGCAATGAATCGTCATCGGGTTTAACATTTGCCCTGTTACATGGCATTTCCCTCTTTGTGCACAGTATAATGCAATACGATTATCGTTGTACTCTATACTTCGCTGTGGAATTGGATGCTCCATCAGAAATCGAAGTATACTGATATCAACAGTCGCCAGATTTTTGTGAATTTCTTCTCTGCCTTCTTTTGTATACGCATTTACTGTGTTACGCTTCATCATCGGATTCTTATGTTTAATATATCCAATCGGAAGAAGCGGATCTCGTGATATATATCTTAATTGTTTGCTCTTCCCGTATTCTTTCTTAATAAAATCAGATGTTATCACACCTGTTTTCTTAATTCGCCTTTTCATACGATGGTCTTTCATACATGCATTCACTTCGTATGCAATGTTCCCCATGTCTTCGGAAATCATTGTAGCGGTACGGAAATATTGATGAAGTCCTATTACAGTCGAGTTGTAGAGTGCTATTTTTCTTGCTTGGTCGTTAACACCGCTATCATATCGAATACCGTTTATGATTTGCTTCAAGTTTTTCTTTGTGCGTTGAACTGCTTTGTCGCACATATGACTCTTCACAACCCATTTCTCACCTTTTGGAATTAACTTCATCTTAAACCCTAGGAATTCTGAGTAGTCCTTTTTGAGATTCACTATTTTTGATTTGTCTTCGCTTATTTCTAAACCAAGTCTTTCTTTCAGCCATTTTTGTACTGCGATAAATAATCTTTTGGCGTGATTAGGATTACTGCAAAAGATTTTGAAATCATCTGCATATCGAACAATATAACATTCCTTCAGCTTGGATTTCCTGAGCATCCTGTATTTGTAACCTTTATCAGCGTGATTATTTTTCTTTTTATGGTATTGCAGATAATCCTTTTGAGTAGGAATATCCTCCCACTGGCTTTCAATCCAACGATCAAGTTCATTCAGAACAATATTAGATAATAATGGAGATAGGATGCCACCTTGTGGCGTACCTTTCCCATTCTCAATGATTCGACCATCCGGCAACTTGATTTTTGCTTTAAGCATTTTCGAAATAATAGTGAGTAAATTCTTATCTTGAATACCCATTGCCCACATTTGTTTTAACAACTTGGCATGGGACACGTTATCGAAGAATCCCTTAATGTCTATATCAATTACATATGACATTTTTGAATTCTGCATAAGACGATAACTTTGAGCTATCGCATTCTCTACTGAGCGGTTCGGTCTAAATCCATGACTTCTCCCCGAGAATTTTGCTTCCACTATGGGTTCAAGAATTTGCAATATACATTGTTGGACGATCCTATCCCAAATAGCGGGAATTCCTAATGGTCTACTTTTTCCATTTGGCTTTGGTATTTCTACTCGTCTAACTGCTTTCGGTTTATAATCTCGCAGTTTGTTTCTAACAAAACCAACAAATTGCTCCTCGGTCAGCTCGGAAATATGATCGATTGTTCGACCATCTACGCCAGCCGTTTTGCTGCCTGTATTTTTCTTGATATTTCGATACGCCAACTTAATGTTTTCAACTGAACTAATCATGGACATTAAGTTTTTAAAAGAACTGTCATTTTTTCTTTGTTCATGCAACATGTCAAATGTATCTTGCATGTGATAATACTCTGCGTTTCTGAGCTTGGACTTTTTAACATGTTTAACGATTTGTGAATTTGCCACAGACATCAACCCCTCTCTCAAGTGGTGATTCTTTTAGTCATACTCGAATCTGTGTCTGTTATGCATTTATAAGTCTTTGAAATTTCCGACTAGAGCCTATTCCTCCACCACTTATTATCATGGTTTCAAAGGTACTATGGCTCCACTCTCACGAATGGTAAATCAGTTTTAATAGGTCGCCCCTTTATATACCAAACTGCTTCGTAGGTAGGTTAATACCTCCACATCCATCGCTTTCCACGTTCCAATTTCTTTATCCTTACATATATCCTTAGGTTTCTCCTATAGTCCTGTATGCTTGAACTTGCCTATAACAAGTTATGGGTTTTCATAACGCCAGATTTTTACTCGCCCACACATACGATGGCACTGCCACCTGTCACATTTCTGTGACAACTACGTCTAGACCCGTACATTCAGAGATTCGTCAGTGCTTCTGCAGCACATTCTAACCATAGATATTTTATGGACTCCCGGCATATAGGAAACACCATCCACCTCTGGACAGTTTTCGTGTCAGGTACTCGCTATGCTTTCCCTAACTTACGGTATCTCTCTGCCGACTTCACCGAGCTTCACACCTTTCAATTTAACCATTGAGAAGGCATGTCGGAGTATTAGAGTAGGCGTTTCAAGGCGTTACCCAATCATTCCACCTATCAAGAAATCAGTTCTCCTAGGGATTTTAATCGACTCCCTAGTGTCTAACCTTTTCAGTTAGAAACGTGTCGCACCCGCGTCATAATCTCCAAATATTGTAAATTGTTGTTGTGTGTCGATTGCATGTCGGATGCGATCGACGGCTGTTTGCATGTCGTGTAATAAAAATGGATCATGCAAGTTGGACTCGTCCATGTGCAAGTACGCGTTTGCTTGTTCGCTTGTGGTGATCCCGCGTGCGACGAGTATTTTTGTCAGCATAGTGGAAAGGTTCAAGTCTTTCGCGAGCTGGTTGACGAGTTCTTCGTCTGGCCGATCAATTTGCCATCTTTTTTTGGATTGTATCAATGTTTTCACATCCTCTGTTCTTATTATAGCGAATGTGGATGGAGACTGAAAGGAAACGATATGGCTAGAAGGAGTAAAGCACCGTTGATCGACATTCCAGGCGGACGCTTTCCGGAGGGCGTGGCCCGAGCCGCTTCCCTCACTTCGTTCAGTCCAGGGTCTCGAACTCACGCTAATCCTCTCGGAGTCGCCGCCTTCCACTTACGATCAACTACCCTATGCTATCCACGTTGAAAGGTGCTGTAAGTATAGTGGTGTTAATAATCACCTCACTCTTATTACGAGCAAAACCAATAGCTCTTGTAAAATCCACGATTAAAGCAGCTTATTACACACTAACAAATCACATGCTCAGCTAACCCGTGCATTGATCTCTACCAACGTTACATTCTCGCACTTCTTCTCCTCAGAAAAACCAACACAAAAACCACAGCAAGCCGCACATCACAACCTGCTGTGGTAAGACCTATTTAGTACAACTCTTTCGGTGGAATAATCTCCGCTTGAACTAGTGGTGGTTCCATCAACGCATCGATGCGCTCTTCCATTTCTTGCATTTGTCTACGCTGCGCTGTCAACTCTTCTTCCTTCACCTGTAACTGCTTTTCCAACTCCTTCACACGTCGTCCACTTCGATATGATTTATAAATAGCGAAGAAACCACTAATGACCGCGCCAAGTAATGCTGACCCCAGGATAATGAGCACAAGTGGGATCATTTCCGTTCCAAAGAAGTAATTAACCGGTACAGATTCTACATTAAATACAGCAAACAATGCGATTAACACAGCAAATAACAAACCGACTAAAACCGTCCATTGAAATCTCATATGCCTTTTCCTCCATTCAAAAAAGCAGGATATACCGAAGTATACCCTGCTCTTTATATAGTTCAAACGTATTACACAACCGGTTCGTCTGAGCCCCATTGTTTTTTCTCTTTTTCTACTTTCATTCCACCATTCTTCGAAATTTGCTTTCTCTTTAGGTCGAACCAAAGTTGAGAAGAAATGAAGATGGAAGAATACGTACCTGCCAGCAAACCGATCAATAGTGCGACGGAGAATGGTCGAATCGATTCTGCACCGAGTGCCATTAATGCCACTACAACGAAGATGACTGTCAGCACCGTGTTCACTGAACGGCCAAGTGTTTGTCGTAATGATTTATTGACGATTGCCGCCAACTCGTCGTCATTATTAATATGTTTCGAGCGATTCAAGTTTTCACGTATTCTATCGAAGGTGACGATCGTATCGTTTATAGAGTAACCGATAATCGTCAGTACCGCAGCGATGAATGTGATGTCCACTTCAAGTCGCAAAATACTGAAGATCGCAATCATGAAGAACGCGTCATGCAGTAAACCGATAATTGCTGCTAGACCCATGCGCCATTCGAAACGGAACGCTACGTAGATGATGATCCCTAGAGCCGCAATTGCTAATGCAGATATCGCATTACGCACGAGCTCTTTTCCTACCGTATTGGAAACCGTCGAAACGTTTGGTTCTGCACCGTATACTTCAGATAGCTCTTTTTTGATTTTATTGACTTCTTCTTGTCCGAAGTCTTCTTTATATCGTGCAACCGCAATATTCTTTTCATCGCCTGAAATGACGACGTCGGACGTTGGGTGGCCGATTTCTTCAAGAAGCTTTGTTACTTCCGTTTCATCGAGCTGTTGTTCAGCAAGCATTTCCACACGTGTACCGCCTGAGAAGTCGATTCCCAAGTTGAGCTTGAAAACGCCGAGCATAATAGCTCCAACAAGCAATAAGACGATAGAAAGCGTATAGAAACGTTTTCTCGAATGAACGAAATCAAAACGGTCAAATTTCGTCGTGAGATCCAATGTCTCATAGCCTTCATCTGCTGAATGGACTTGTTTCTTGTTTAATCCAAACCAGCCCACTTTATTGTCAAGGTACCCACTGTGAACGAGTAGTCCAAGCAATAGACGAGATCCCCAAACCGCTGTTAGGAAACTGACCAAAATACTAATAATGAGCATAGTTGCGAAACCTTTAACAGAGCTTGTACCGTAAATGAACAATACGACTGCTGCTAAGAGTGTCGTGATGTTCGCATCGAGGATTGCGGTGAACGAAGACTTCGCTCCGGCCGTAAAGGACGTTTTAATCGATTTTCCGACACGCAATTCTTCTTTAATCCGCTCATAGGTGATGATATTGGCATCGACTGCCATACCGACCCCGAGCATTAATGCGGCAATACCTGGTAGTGTCAATACCCCATTGATTAATGTGAACACTAGCAAAATCAAAAAGATATAAACAGAGAGTGTGACGACTGCGATAATCCCTGGTAAACGGTAATAGAGTGCCATAAAGATAAAGACTAAGCTGACACCGACAATTCCAGCAAATATCGTTTTATCTAGTGCTTGTTCACCAAATTGCGCACCGACAGAAGTCGAGTAAATTTCTTCTAAATCAACAGGCAATGCACCAGCGTTCAAAATACCCGCCAAGTTTTTCGTCTCTTCAATAGAGAAGTTACCTGAGATCTCAACATTTGAAGAGTTGATCGTTTTAGACACATACGGAGCCGAGATGAAAGCGGGGTCCGCCTTCATTGCTTCTTCTTTAAAGGAGTGTTCTCCTTCGATGAAGTCCAACCAAATAACGAGCATGTTATCCGGCTTCATTGCTGCAATTTCAGAAGTCACTTCTCCAAATTTATTTGGATCTTTCATTTCCAATGTAACAACCGGGTTGTTATTTTCATCGAAATTGGCTTTTGCTTTACCTTCTTTCAAATCATTTCCGTCAAGCATCAATTCATCATTCGCATTACGGAATGATAGGTTGGCTTGGGTGGATAATAATTCACGGGCAGTTTCCTGATCTTCTACCCCGGCAAGCTGAACGCGGATTCGGTTGTTTGATTCGATTTGGATGCTAGGTTCGTTTACACCGAGCACGTCAATACGATTCGTCAACGCGCGTGCCGTATCGGCAACTGTTGACTCCGTAATCTTTTGTCCTTCTTTCAATGGTTTCACTTGATACAGAACTTCGAAACCACCCTGTAAGTCAAGGCCTAACTTGACGTCTTTTAAAATCGGACTCGTCGTGGAAAATACCGTTGATGCCAAAATGACGATAAGCAGCAAAAACGCGACGATCCTTCCTCTGTTTTTCATATTTCCTTTTCCCCCTCATATACTAGAGCGGCATAGCACCTGTTATGTACTTTCTTCTCTCATTGTACAACATACCAATTATGAAACAGTAGGTTGTCTGTGTCAAATACTTCATGATAGGAATTGCAAATCAATCCGCTTTTTTAGGCGAAAATAACACAGACCATTCCTCTTTACTCAACTCCAACACATCTTCACTGTTGCGTTGAGCTTCGGTTTGCGTATGCGTCATGAACTGTGCCGCCGTAATGGCCAAAACATCCGAAATCATTTCATAAGAACGCATCGCAGAAATATCTTTTTTCCGCCACTTTTTCTCCACTACATATTTCAGTAAATCTTCCTCCGTAATCTCCGAGTAGCCGTAAAACGTCAATTCTTTCTTTTTACTTTCTAGTGCAGGGAACAACTGTCTATATAAGTCTGTCAACTGTTGATCCAACGCCACTTCCCCCCTCGTGTATAGTTCCGGAATAAACTTGATTATATCACATACACTTAACTATATTTGGGTTTTGCCCAAGCATTCTCATTGTATTGGAAAACGTGGCAAATCAGAAGGAGTGGTGTAGGATGTCATCATTTATTCGGGGGACGATCTTTTTGATGGCGGCCGTGTTTTTATCAAAATTACTCGGCTTCGTCTATCGAATTCAATTTATGCGGGTAGCAGGAGAAGAAACCGTCGGGATCTATATGACCGCATACCCGGCATTCATCTTTTTCCTCTCCTTAGTACAGCTTGGCGTACCCACTGCAATTGCGAAAGTGATAGCGGAGTTAAAAGCACAGGGCGGCACCGTACAATTGCGACAAGTTATGAGAACCGCCACATTTATCACGATTTTATCTGGTGCAGTCTTCATTCCCGCGTGTATTCTTTTTATTCCTTTTTTAGCTGAAACTTTACTTGGGAACAGAGCAACTTCCACTGCATTATACGTAGCACTCGCTATCGTACCTATCGCTTCCATTGGTGGGTTAATCAGAGGATATTTTCAAGGGATTTCACGTATTGAGGAAACTGCATGGGCACAAGTGATCGAACAAATCTTTCGTATATTATTGATCACATGGATGTTGCCATACATTCTAGCTCCAGAAGATCCTATGATGAATGCAGCGTATGCGATGGCTGTGACCTTCCTTGCTGAAATCGTGTCGGTACTTTATCTTCTATACAAATACCATCAGCAACAAAAGAAACAACCAAAGACACAGAAAAAAGAACCGCGCTATCCAATGGAGCCGATTCTTGAGGTGGCACTTCCTTCGTCAGGCAGTCGACTATTTGGAACGTTCACATGGTTTCTTGAGCCCATTATCTTTTTACGTGCACTTTCCATGGCAGGCGTTGGAACCGTAGCCGCCACTTCGTTGTATGGAGTCATTTCAGGGGTACTTATTCCGTTATTATTGTTTCCGGCATTTATTCCATACGCATTATCCGTCGTACTCGTTCCAGCCGTCAGTGGGGCAGCCGCTTCGAGTAACGTCAAGAAGCTGCAAGAACGCATTCACTTAGCATTGCGTTTATCTGCCTTAACTGGTGCATTTGCAGCTACCGTATTTTATATGCATGGCCAAGAGCTTGCAGAGAAGTTATTCCATATTGTAGAAGGTGGCAGCTATATGACGTTGCTCGCACCCATTTTCTTCTTTTATTATATTCAAAGCCCACTCTATTCCATTTTACAGGCAACAGGTGATGCGAAAGCCGGTATGCTAAACTCCGTTTACGGAGGGATCGCAAAACTTGCGGTGATGTTTATTTTAGCCTCGCAACCAGGTCTACAAGAAACAGGTGCTGTTCTCGCGATCGGTTTCGGTGTACTCGTTACATCTTTCTTGCATATCGCCACACTACGTCAAAATAAATCGACCGCTACTGGATTTTCCATGTTCGCGATGACCTATATCGTGTTCTTGCTGACCGTCGTCATTCGTCCAATTTTCCTCCCAATTGGATCCCATCATCTATTTGTGGAATGCGCCATTACATCCGGTGTGCTATTGGTTTTATTATTGTTGACGAGACAAATCAAAACACAGGACTTTGTCATGCTGCGGAATTTAGTTAAACGGTATTAACCTTTTTTCAATTGAATTTTAATTTCACCTTTTTCAAAGGTGCAATAAAAGATCGTGCTCAAATCGGTAATGTTTTTAGCATGTAATTTTCGTAGCAACCAGTCTTCCGTCTTGCCGATCAACTTTAAATGCTCGGGCTGCATTTCCCCGTCGAGTACTAAGCCAACAATTGGCAGGTCACCGTCTTTAGTGAACACAGATAAATTTCCAGAAGACTCGAGATACGCAAACGTTACATTATGAATCGAACCGACTTGATTCTCTCGTAATTGTTGAAACAAATCGTCCAGATTATAACGCTGTTTACGCATTTCCTCTTCCTGGATCACTCCATGTCGAATAATTAACGTCGGATCGCCATCGACTACATCACGAAACTTTTTACTTTTCAATGAAATCATGGAGGATATATATTGAATGACCAACAATAGGAGGATCGGAAGAATCCCTTCAATAATCGGTTTATCGGGAGATTCTACAATCATCGCAGCTACTTCCGCCATAATGATAAAGACGACGATATCTATGACACCCAATTCACCAACTTCTCGTTTTCCCATAATTCGTAATATCACAAGAAGAAAAACATATAAAAACACCGTACGCAACCCGATAATTAGTAACTCATGCACAGCAGATCTGCCTCCTTCACACTTAGTGTGCCGGCAGATCTTTTTTCTATACGTAAGCAAACAAAAAAGCGGAAATCTATGGATAAACCAATAATTTCCGCTTTTACTTATGACGCTGTTGCGACTCTACCTACCGCTTGCTTGTCAAAACGCAAAACTGTAGTGTCCGATACACGCAAGAAAATAGAAGTTTCATCTACCGCATCCACAGTACCATGAATACCACCGATTGTGACTACTTCGTCTCCACGCTTTAAACTATTTTGCATCTCTTTCGCTGCTTTCTGTCTCTTCTGAGCAGGACGAATAAGTAAAAACCACATAATAGCCACCATGATGACTAGTGTGAAAATACCACCGTATTGTTCCATCATTAAATATTTTCCCCCTTCCTGAAGCATCATTTTTTATTATACAAGATTTAAAAGTTTTTTGCATTCGGTTTGTTGAAGCCGTATTGCTCAAAAAACTCTTCGCGGAAATCACCGAGGCGATCTTCACGTATTGCCTGACGCACTTGCTCCATTAAATTCAGCAAGAAGTGCAGGTTATGATAGGACGTCAACCGTATGCCAAATGTTTCACCCGCACGAATTAAATGACGAATATAGGCACGACTATAATTTTTGCACGCGTAACAATCACAGTTCGGATCAAGCGGACCAAAATCTCGTTCATACTTCGCATTTTTGACAACTACACGACCTTCACTTGTCATCAATGTACCGTTACGTGCAATACGCGTCGGCAAGACACAGTCGAACATATCGATTCCACGGATCGCACCGTCGATCAATGAGTCTGGAGATCCAACACCCATTAAATAACGAGGCTTATCTTGTGGAAGCAACGGTGTCGTGAAATCCAGCACTTTATTCATAATATCTTTTGGCTCCCCGACAGACAATCCACCGATTGCGTAGCCTGGGAAATCCATCGATACTAGATCACGTGCACTTTGCTTACGAAGATCTTCAAATTCGCCACCTTGTACGATACCGAATAGTCCTTGATCTGTTGGACGTCCATGTGCTTCAAGGCAACGTTCAGCCCATCGTGATGTACGCTCGACACTGGCTTTCATATACTCATGCGTCGCAGGAAATGGAGGACATTCATCAAACGCCATCATAATGTCGGCACCCAAATCGTTTTGAATTTCCATCGCTTTTTCTGGACTCAAAAATAGCTTATCTCCATTAATATGATTACGGAAATGAACACCTTCTTCTTTAATATTGCGGAACTTACTTAAGGAAAACACTTGGAAGCCGCCGGAATCCGTTAAAATGGGACGATCCCAGTTCATGAATTTATGTAATCCGCCTGCTTCTTTCACAATTTCATTACCTGGACGTAACCATAAATGATACGTGTTACTTAAAATAATCCCTGCACCCATTGCCTTCAATTCTTCCGGAGCCATCGTTTTGACCGTAGCTTGTGTTCCGACTGGCATGAAAGCAGGAGTTTCAAATGAACCGTGTGGCGTGTGAACAATTCCAAGTCGCGCACCCGTTTGTTTACATGTTTTGATATGTTCGTACGTAATAGCTGCCAATTAACCTCGTTCCTTTCTTGTAGCTGGGCGAATAAACATCGCGTCGCCAAAACTGAAAAATCGATACTGCTCTTTCACGGCTTGTTCATATGCATGCATGACATGATCACGTCCGGCAAATGCGGACAACAGCATCAATAGTGTAGATTTTGGCAAGTGGAAATTCGTCACCAAACCATCAATTGCTTTAAATTCATACCCAGGATAAATAAATATCGAAGTCCAGCCGCTTGCTGCGACGACTTCCCCATTATTCTCTGAAGCGATGGTTTCAAGCGTCCGTGTAGACGTCGTACCGACCGCCACTACATTGCCGCCATTCGCTTTTGTCTCACGAACGAGTGCTGCTGTCTCTTCCGTCATGACATAGTATTCTGCATGCATCGTGTGATCTTCAATTGAATCTACACTAACAGGACGGAATGTACCTAGTCCAACGTGCAACGTAATGAATGCGATCTGCACGCCTTTTTCACGCAATGCATCCAAGATTTCATCTGTAAAATGCAAGCCTGCTGTAGGTGCTGCCGCAGATCCACGCTCTTTTGCGAAAACGGTTTGATAGCGCGTCTGATCTTCTAATGTCTCAGTAATATATGGAGGCAATGGCATCTGTCCAAGCTGATCGAGCAATTCATAGAAAATGCCGTCATAACTAAATTTGAATTCGCGCCCACCTTGTTCACCGAGTGCGGTACATTCAGCCTGCAACAAGCCGTCACCAAACGTCACGACCGTCCCTACTTTTATACGTTTTGAAGGCTTGACCAACGTTTCCCAGCGGTCATCACCTGTCTCTTTTAATAACAATACTTCAATCGTTGCGCCAGTTTCTTCTTTCGTCCCGATCAAACGCGCCGGCAATACTTTTGTGTCGTTCAACACTAGCAAGTCCCCTGCTTCTAGTTCATCCACTAAATCCCGGAAATGCTTATGTGTAACCGTACCGTTATCACGCCCCATGACGAGTAAACGGCTCGCTGTGCGATCCAAAAGCGGTGTTTGGGCAATTAAATGTTCTGGTAAATCAAAATCAAAGTCTTCTACTTCCATCTTGCTAACTCCTATCTGTCACTCAGGAAGCGGATAGCCGAAATGCTCGTAAGCCTTTTCCGTCGCCATCCGACCTCTTGATGTACGTTGAATAAATCCCATTTGTAATAAATACGGCTCATAAACGTCTTCGATCGTCACCGACTCTTCCCCAATACTTGCAGCAAGTGTATCGATGCCGACTGGCCCCCCACGGAACCGTTCAATCATGCTGTGAAGCAACTGATGGTCGATTTGATCGAGTCCATGATGATCCACTTGTAACATATCGAGCGCTTCTTGTGCAATCGAATGTGTAATGATTCCGTTCCCGCGCACTTGTGCATAATCGCGCACTCTTCGCAATAGACGATTGGCAATACGCGGTGTTCCGCGAGAGCGTTTCGCCAGTTCGACAGCTGCCTGCGGATCGATGTCCACGCCAAATAAATTCGCGCTTCGAATAACGATCTCCGTCAATGATTCCACTTCATAATACTCAAGTCGAAGCGGGACTCCGAAACGGTCACGTAGCGGTGCAGACAATGCCCCTGCACGCGTCGTCGCACCGATCAATGTAAACGGCGGCAGATCTAGTCGTACAGACCGTGCCGTCGGACCTTTTCCAACCATAATATCGAGGCAGAAATCCTCCATCGCTGGATACAGCACTTCTTCAATCGCGCGGTTTAGCCGATGAATTTCATCGATGAACAGGACGTCGCCCGGCTCCAATGAAGATACCACTGCCGCCAAGTCACCCGGACGTTCAATAGCGGGACCGCTCGTCATGCGAACATTCACACCCATTTCATTGCCGATCACCGTAGCGAGCGTCGTCTTTCCAAGCCCAGGAGGACCGTATAACAACACATGATCCAAACTTTCTTCCCGCTTTTTTGCCGCCTCAATAAAAATCGATAAATTATCTTTCGCTTGTTGCTGACCGATATATTGCTGCAATAATTGCGGGCGTAATGATTGTTCAAAACTATCATCAAAATCCGTTGCTTCATTCGTCAGTATGCGTTCATCCATTGGAACCACCTCCATCGTATTAGCCTTGTTTCAATAATAATTTTAACGCCAGACGCATATAGCCTTCTGTATCGAGTTCTTCTTTCTCGAGCTTCGGCTTCACTTTCTTCAGTTCACGATCCGAATAACCAAGCGCAGTCAATGCAAGCATCGCCTCATCGAGCTCATCACTTTCCGCAAGCGTAAGCAACGTGTCTTCCGAATCCGGCAAATCAATTTCTGTAAACAGATCATGAAGTTTGCCTTTTAAATCCAAAATCATTTGACGAGCCGTCTTCTTGCCGACACCTGGAAACTGCACAAGGAACCCTTCATCTTCGCGCTCAATCGCACTCACTACTTGAGAAGGCAAGCCGTTCGCAAGAATTGCGAGCGCGCCTTTAGGACCGATTCCCGAAACGGTAATCAGTTTACGGAACAATTCACGTTGTTCCAGCGTCTTGAAACCGATCAATAACTGCGTATCTTCACGCACATGCAAATACGTGAACACTTGCTGTACCTCTTCTGTTACGTGGAACGCAAATGGATTTGGCGTCATGACTTGCCAACCAATTCCTGATTGCTCCAGCACAACATATTCAGGTGTCACACGTGTCACATAGCCTTTTATGTAATCGTACAAAGTAGTCTCCCCCTAAAGTATACCTGCTATTATAGCATACGAACGGGTTTTCTACTTGTTCAACCTCCAGAAACCTGCATAAAAAAATGGACACATAAAATTCGTGTCCATTCATCCTACTTATACGTGAGCAATTGCTTGTTGTTTCTTATGGAATGCGATGAAATTCTGAACGACAGTATCAAGGAATGCGATCGTCGCTTCATCCGTAATATTCCCTTCTTCATCCATTTTCGTGTGAACCGCTCCGATATATACTTCGTTGCCTGGCAATAAGTTAGGTGCCAATGCTGGGTTAGAAAGAATTTCACGTAAGTGGATCTGCGCTCTTACAGAACCGAATACTCCCATTGATGCTCCTACGATAAAGCCCGTTTTTCCGTGTAACGTAAAGTCGCCGCCACGTGACAACCAATCCAACGCATTTTTCATGGCGCCAGGAATGGAGAAATTATATTCTGGTGCTGCAAATAAAACTGCATCCGAATCTTTCACATCATCTTTAAATGTTTGTACGGCTACAGGTGGTTCACTTTCAATATCAATAGAGAACATTTCTAAATCATTGATAAGAACTGGCGTAATTTCCAATTCTTCTTTATATCGTTTAGCCATGAAATTTACTAACTTTAAATTGTATGAAGTGGAACTCGTACTTCCGATTACTGCTTTTACTCTAATAGTCATTCTGAAGATCTCCCTTATGTTTTAATATCTGCAAGACTTATTATAGCGCTTGCTTATTTTTATTTCTAATGATTTGCTCGACTTTTGAAACCTTCGTTACCGTGTAAACGTATACATACCAAGAGGCTCTACACACATGCTAAAGGAGGAAGAAACGAAATGCGCACGATGATTTATGCAAGTTTTGCTATATCTCTACTACTTGCCGGCTGTAATTCAGTAACAAAAGAACCTGCTGATGAAGTAAAACCACCTGTTGAAACACCAGCCGAAGAAACAACTGACGAAACGACGACGTTGCCGGAACGCGGATCTACAATGGATGTGGTCGTCTCGGTTGAAGGTGAAGACTCCACTATCACGATGGACCTGGTTGAAGGTAGCGATGCATTGTATTCGATGTACATCGATTCCGAACGGTACACGTTTGAGACCGGTGAGAAAGAAGACAAGCTCACCCCGATCGCTGATATGCCTAAAGGGTATCCTGAGGTAAATATGACATTTCTATACGTCGAAAATCAAACGCCAGAAAATGTAAAGGAAGATATGAAACAGGAATACAATATGCCGCTTGAGGAAAAGTCGATTTCTGCATCAATCAACGCCCTTTCCTTGCACGGAACTTCAGGAGAACAATCAGATAGCGAAGTCGTGACGATCTACATGATGGAAGTAGACGGAGGCACATTGCTCATTACGGAAAATTATTTCTTGGAAGCGCAAGAAGGCCATGGCGCACGATTTGAACAGATGCTGGAGACGCTGGAAGTACGTAAATAACCAATGAAAAATGCATTCACATACCTAAAAAGTCCTCATTCGTAATGGAATGAGGACTTAGCTAGTCTATTCGATAGAAGCGTCTATGAACTTGGCGAGATAATATTCGTCAACAAATTCTTCACCGATAAAAGAATGCTTTTTATTTCCCTCGATTAAGACTATTCTCTAAGGAGGGAATAAACGTATGTATCATACGGCTTTCCATCTTGATGCATATAGTTTCTTAAAACTCCCTCTTGTTGAAAGCCTACTTTTCCTAATAACTTATTCGAGGCCTCATTTTCAATAAATACGACTGCACCTATACGAGTTAACCCCATAACATCAAATCCATAGGTAATAACTTCGGAAACTGCTTCTGAGGTATATGCTTTTCTCCATTGTTGCGGGTGAATTTCGTAACCAATTTCTGCTCGTTTATGTTTGGGCAACCAAGCATTAAAGCCAATTGTTCCAATTATACCTTTGTTTTTCTTTAGCTCAATCCCCCATCGTATGCCTCTTTTTTCCCTATAGTTTTTTGAGAATATATCTACGATTTTCTCTGCTTCTACCACACTCTTTAACGTTTCTTGACCGTAAAAACGTGTTACGTCCTCGTTAGTAAAGCAAGCAAAAATGCCTTCCGCGTCTTCATTTGTTAATTCTCTTAATATCAATCTATCTGTTTCTAGTATAGGAAACATATGATTTCTCCCCCCTAAATTAGTTTGTAATATAGGAAAACTTACTTCAGATATAATTATTCCTACAATAAGTCATTCAGCTGAACGACCCTATTCTGGGACACAGCTATGCCGCAAACTAAATACCCGATAATGGGATAGTGGTTACAACCCGTTGATCTGCGCCGCAGCCGGACGCGTGTCCTATGGGCGAGCGGTGAACTACACCCCTTCGCTTCACTCGATCAAACATTATTCCGTAAGCGCCCCGATTATCGAATACTATTCCCGTTTTAAAAAATTGCTTTCACCTTCATCTTCCCCAAATAAAAATCCAAGTCCAATAAAAAAAGTGAATAAATTTACAATTAGTAATAAAACTGACAAATTTTCCTCGTAGTGGATTTACTCTCCCTCTTTTCTAGATGGCAGTAGTATTATCTTCAAAATTTAAATTGACAGGTTCATTGGATAAACCCTCTGTGGGGCTTTGTTCAGTTACTGGGACATTTTCGTCTACAATTTCAAAACCAAGTTCGTCTATCCAAATATGACCAGCTCCATTTAACAACACCCCAAATGCTATTACTTCACTTTTTATTGGAATATCCAATACAACGCTGAAATGATTCCATTCGTTTGTTCCTTTGATTGGTCGATTCATCATATTATCAAAAGCAAGAACCTCTCCGGAAGAATGATCGACTCGCATCCACAAACCCGCACTTTCTTTAACTTCTGTACTCTTCACAAATGCGGAAAACCGAACTCGTTCTCCTCGATATTGATCTGACTTAATTTGTTGCATTAAAGTCGCAAAACTTCTTGCATTTGTATCTTTTGATTTCAAATACGCTGAGTTATTACCGCTATGCACAATCCTAGTATCTAACCCCGTTTCATAATCAAATGGGGATTCCCCTGTCATAATCCAACCGTAGGGTGCGTTACTTTTTGTATTCATATTGAATTCTCCTTTGCTAACTAATTTTCTAAGCAGCTTCCGATAATTTCCTGGTGTCATGTCGTAAACTTTCTTAAAGGCCCTTGTAAAAGATTCTTGCGAATTAAATTGATAAGTCATAGCTATGTCAATCACTCTTTGATCCGTAGTAATTAACTCCCTCGCACTTTGGGTTATTCGCCGTTCTCTTATATATTCAGCAATTGATTTCCCAATAATGTTTCGGAAAATACGTTGAAAATGAAATTTCGAATAACCTACATGTTCAGCCAAAAGGTTGATCTGCAATTCATTAGTCAGATGTTCTTCAATAAAATTTAATGATCTTTGAATAGACTTCTCATGATATTTATAGGACATTTGGTCACCCCTTAACCTTATGACCCCAGTATAACTAAGTATTCTTCAAACAACTTGATTTTTTGTGCTAATGAATAAAGGCACAAACCTAAAATTTAGATTTGTGCCTTCCTCTACAATTTGACCCTATTACTGAGCAGCAATTTCAACAAATAGTGTTGTAACTAATACCAATCCGATACTTCCCTTTTTAATAATAATTACTCCGATATTTAGAATACTTTCTTTAACTAATGCACCCGAGTGCAATATAATCTATTCTCCCAAATTAGATAACCATTTACGAAGTTTCGCTTTAGGATAATACACTTTATTATTTATAAGGACGTATGGTATGTCTGGATATTCTTGAATTAAGCTTTTCGCATCTTCTTTAGAAATCCCCATAAAGTAATGAACATTACTTTCCTTTATCAATTCGTGTTCATCATCATCTTCAAAGAGTTCACTAAGACGGTCTTTAACATCAGGATTTTTAAAGTTTTTAAGCCCATTGCCTATAAAATACCCTGCAGCAGCAATTCCTATAGCAATCCAAATTAAATCAAACTCCATATTGGTAACCCTCCTGATTTTTTATATATTTTATTCAATTAAATGACCCGATTTCGACGCGATACTTATTCAACAACTTGCCCCGACTGTTGGATAGTTTAATTACATACCTTTCTTTTCTTTTTTTGTGCAGCAAGTATTAAACCACCACACACTCCACCACAAATTATAAAAATAATCATTGGAATTATGTCATTAAATACCACTACTCCTGCAACAGTCCATACAACAAGATATGAATAAAACAATGTCCAATTTATTTTCATAGGTTATCTACTCCTCTAAATTTACTATTCCATGAAAGGTCCATATTATTGAATAGTTAATAATCCTAATCAAACCGACTCTCGTAAACGGCCTTTTTGATACCCACTCAAAGATCTCTCACTTCATCTTTATTTATCCTGACCACACTTCCTTAAGATCTGTCCTTTAACTCTATATATGCTATCACCATACATTTGATTGCTTACACTATAGCGTGACAATTCGTTTTCTAGAAAGATACCCATAAAGTAAAATGAATGAGCTAATTTCTACCTCTTTAAACTAGTATATGGAGATAATAGCCAATTTCT
This sequence comes from Sporosarcina ureae, assembly GCF_002082015.1. Taxonomy (GTDB): domain Bacteria; phylum Bacillota; class Bacilli; order Bacillales_A; family Planococcaceae; genus Sporosarcina; species Sporosarcina ureae_A. The sequence goes on from NZ_CP015109.1 coordinate 430,475, forward strand.
CCTCCAATGGAATTTACTACTATTACATATAGGAATTTGTCTTCTAGGTTGAATACGTTTATCAAGTGTAACAAGTTTCATTTTTCCTAATATTTCATGATTCCTTTCTACTCTTGGAAAACACAATGATTCGAGATAAGTAATTCATAATTGGAATTAAAACAACTATCCTTCATGTCTATTTTTAAAAAAATGCATAGAGTCGCTTATTCTAGAACAAAGCGATTACATAAATTAGTAAATTAAAATTTCATTGCATCTCCTTAATAAAAACCAGTCAGTTTGTGTTAGGTATCAGCCACTTCAATACTATAACTACTTCTAATTTTACGTCTATTCAGAAGTATTATTATATCATGTAGGCGGACTATTTAATTTATTCATACAATTAGCTAATAAAAATGTTTTATAGAATTACTTTGCATTTTTTGTCGAATAACACTATCATGTATGAGGGCCAAACACCTATCGACCGATAAGTACATACATAAAGGTCTACCAATACGTTGTAAATACACAATTAATGTAAGAGGAGGGAATTATGTGAGTTTAGCGTCTATCGGAGTACCTGGATTAATAATTATATTAGTCATTATTTTAATTTTATTCGGACCACGAAAATTGCCAGAAATTGGTTCAGCTGTCGGTAAAACACTAGCTGAATTTAAACAAGCAACAAAAGGTATTTTAGAAGAAGACGACAAGAACAAGAAAACTGAATTAGAAAAGTCTGAGTCCATAAAGTAAGGAAATAATGCAATTCAACTTGCCTCGGAAAAGTCGCGGCATTTCATGACAAATGTGAAGGAGGAACTACACTATGACGAATAATAAAAATTCCAATCAAGATACTCAAGATTTAAGTCGAAGAAAGTTTTTGAAAAGTGGCGGTCTTGTCGCTGGTGGACTTTTAGGTGGATCTCTCTTTGGTGGTTTGCTAACAAGTCAGTTCCAAAAAGGAACAAAGGAAGAAACGGCATCGCAAGCTAATAAACCCGTTTCGTTTGATGCACGTACATTTTTCAGTCGAAACGAAGACTTCGCGTTGTTATCGGCTGCTACTGAAAGAATCTTTCCTGAGAATGCAAATGGAATGGGTGCAATTGAATTGGGCGTCCCCTATTTCATTGACCGCCAATGCGCAAGCAACTGGGGAAGAAATGGGAATGACTACATGCACGGTCCTTTCCCATCGGTTGTAAAAACTGATGTGTACCAAGAAGAAAATCGTCCAAAAGACGAAGTCATCACATCGTCTACTGTGGTGAAATTACCGGCTGACACGGCTAACTATCAAACAAAAATGACAAGAGGTACATTTTTCCTTGAAGGGCTTAACGCAATGGAGAAAACTTCACAAGATAAATTTGGTGAGCGGTTTGTGAATCTAGAACCTGAGCAGCAAGATGAAATTTTATCCATGTTTGAAAAAGGTGAAGTGAAGTTCAGTGGTGTAGATTCTTCAGACTTCTTTAGCTTGTTGCGCCAAACGACGATCGAAGGCGTCTATGCAGATCCTGTTTACGGTGGAAATCGTAATATGGAAGCTTGGAGAATGAAAGGATATCCGGGACCGATCATGAGCTTTTTAGATAAAATCGAAGAAGAAGAATTTATTGTAATGGAGCCTTCAAGTTTACGTAACTACCAAGGGCTTTAATTTTAGGAGGACACATAAATGGCTAAAAAATTAGATAAAGTAGACGTGGTAGTCGTTGGTAGTGGTTGGGCTGGCGGAATCGTTTCGGCTGAACTTTCCAAAGCAGGCTATCAAGTCGTCATGTTGGAACGCGGTAAAGATCAAACACGTTCAGATTTTATAGGTGTTAAAGATGAACTTCGTTATACAAACAGACATGAAATGATTGAAAAATTAACAGGCGATACGATTACGTCTCGTGTTTCGATAGGCGATGCTGCACTACCTGTACGCTTGCAAAAAGATATGAACACAGGGACGGACCTTGGTGGCGGAAGTATGCACTGGGCAGGTTCCGTATACCGTTGGCGTTCGTATGACTTCGAAATTCGTTCAAAAACTATCGAACGTTATGGAGAAGGCAAAATTCCAGAAGGCATGCAAATTCGTGACTGGGGAATTACTTATGATGAACTAGAGCCATATTATGCTAAATGGGAACAAACGGCTGGGATTTCAGGAGAACCTGATCCACTTGGTGACAAGAGATCAAATGAGTATCCAAACCCACCTATGCTAGCTTCTCCTGCGATTAAGTTGTTTAAAGAATCGGCAAAAGAGATCGGCTTACACCCTTATCAAATGGCTTCAGGAAACATGTCCCAAACGTATACGAATCCTGATGGTGAAACGTTGAACCAATGTATGTTCTGTTCGTTCTGTACAATGTACGGCTGCGACTTCGGTTCAAAATCAGATCCTCTAGCAACAGTTATTCCGACTGCTCGCAAAACTGGTAACTGTGAAATCAGAACCAATTCACTCGTCCGTAGAGTTATACATAAAGACGGAAAAGCGACAGGCGTTTTATATACGGATACAAGAACAGGACAAGAATTCGAACAACCAGCTGATGTTGTCGTTCTTGCGGCTTTCACTTTCTCCAATAACCGCTTGCTTATGCTATCGGATATCGGCGAAATCTATAACCCAGAAACTAGAAAAGGAACGATTGGCCGTAACTTTACAGGACAATTCAACAGTACGTTCCTAGGAGCAACAGGTTTCTTTAATGACAAGAAATTCAACTACTACATGGGTGCTGGTGGATTAGGTGGCGCGTTGAGTGATTATGACGCAGATCTATTTGACCACACGGATTTAGACTTCATTCATGGTGGCGGAATCGAACTTCGTCAATACGGAGATGGAGCGATTAAGAATAACTTTGTTCCTAAAGGTACACCAACGTGGGGTGAAGAATTTAAAGAGAAATCACTGTTCTATGCTTTCCGCACGTTAACGGTTTGGTACTCAGCAGCCGTTATGCCTTGGTGGCACAACTATATGGACTTAGACCCTACGTATAAAGATGAGTTTGGAGATCCATTATTACGCATCACCAATAAATTAACAGAACAAGATAAGAACATTGCGAAATTCGGTATTGAAAAATGTACTGAAATCGTGGAAGCAATGGGCGCGGACATTATTGACCAGGACGAATTACCAGATCAATTTAACCACGGCTACGACGGTATGCACTATATCGGTGGCGTAGCTATGGGTGAAGACCCAGAAACGTCTGCAGTCAATAACTACTTGCAACTGTGGGAAATGGAAAACTTATTCGTCGTTGGCGGATCTGCATTACCTCACTTCAGTAGTCACCACCCTACACCAACAATCGGTGCACTTTCATATCGTGCAGCTGAAGGTATTGAAAAATACTTAAAAGAAAAAGGCGGTCTCTTGACTAAGCCAAAATCTAGCGTGAACGCTTAATAGCGATGACAATACCCCCTTACTTGTAAAAGTAAGGGGGTATTTATTGAATGAGTCGAATGGAAATAAAACAACTTTTCTATTTTAGGTTTGATAGTCACCATGTTTCTTCTAAACAACCTAAAAAGCTCAGCCACTCTACTTTTGTTAGTAACAAGTAGTTGGCTGAGCTTAAAATTATAGCATAATTAGGACAATGATAAAAAGTGAATCAATCTCCACTCGCGTTATGGTACACGTTCTGTACATCGTCATCGTCTTCCAATGCATCGATCATAGCGAGAAACTGTTCTTCCTGCTCTTCGGTCAAATCCGCATAAACGGATGGAACCATATCTACTTCTGCTGAAATAAAAACTAAATCTTCCGCTTCAAGCGCTTCTTTTACATGTAGGAATTCCGAAGGTTCCGTCAGAATTTCAAATCCATCTTCTGTCGAAATGACATCTTCTGCTCCTGCTTCCAAAGCCGCCAGCATGACTGCGTCCTCGTCCGTTTCTTGCGTACGTTCGATGAACAAACGGCCTTTGCGTTCAAATAAATAGTTGACGGAGCCCGTTTCCCCTAAACTTCCGCCATTTTTATTGAATGCCACGCGCATATTGGGTCCTGTACGATTGCGGTTTTCTGTCAAGGTATATACGAGAACAGCGACACCGCCTGGTCCGTACCCTTCGTAGATCACTTCTTCATAGTTTTCATCCGCACTAGAACCTGTTGCTTTATCGACTGCCCGCTGAATCACATCGTTCGGGACATTCACACTTTTTGATTTATCGATCGCTAGACGTAAAGCTGGATTGGTGTCTGGATCGTCTCCGCCAGACTTGGCTGCCACGTATATTTCACGCGACATCTTCTGAAAGATCTTTCCTCGTTTTGCATCCTGTGCGCCTTTTCGGTTCTGGATATTTTTCCACTTTGAATGGCCTGCCATGGATCAAACCTCCTACTTCATCATTCGCTCTATATCATACCATAATCTCGGCCAATGCGAGAGTGCGGTATCTGTGAAATGCAGAAGTTTGCTAGCCAACCGTTGCTGTTGCGCTAGTGGCAATGACAACAGATGTAACCATTCCCGAAGTACTTCATTCGGATATAAGAGCTTAGCGAGTGACTGATTTGACAAGGTTTGCAGCGCCGGATGCTCCCCCATCAAAAAAGTCGGATTATAGGAAATTTGTGGCAACACACGATGCATCCACAATACACATTCATCTTCTTCTGATCCAAGGCATGCCAAATCAAAATCAATAAAGCGGATATTGCCATTTGCGTCACGCAAAATATTATGATGCACAACATCACCGTGCAACAATGTCAGCGAGTGAACAGGAGGCGATTCTTTCTTCGCTATATGCAATGCATCCCGTCCGTATTTTAATAGCTGATCAATTGTCGTGGAAGCAAGAAACGCTCCACACATTTGCCGCACCTCTTCAAACCGCGCAAGCCGAACTTCCCACTTCTCGATCATATGATAATGCGGAAGACAGGAAATTGACTCCCAATCAATCGTATATTTCGAATCATGTAATGCTTGCAACGCACGGAACGAGTCAATCCGGTCAATTCTACGCTTAAAATTGACTGCTTTCGCATTTTCAAGCCATGGTTGCATGATTAACAGCGGATCCGATTTATCGACAATCGGCAAGATATACGGAAAATGCTGTGCACTAAGTAATTGATGAACTTGCCGAACTTTCACAGCTTGAGCGTGTGATTCATACTTCTTTACAGAATACACGGCACCGCCTGATTCCATTTTCCAGACATTCTTTTTGATTTTGGTAAATCGCTGATTGTCTGCCATACGCGATTACTGGTTTCGGTGCCAGTCCTCCTGTATTGGCATCGGCTGATATTGAGGTGTATTACACCCACAATCACCCTGATAACCTGGAGGTTGTTGCCACATCGGAGACATCGGCATTGGCATCGGCATCATGGGCGGATACGGCATCCATTGCATTGCTGGCATACATTCTGGTTGTGTCTGCCATTGAGGCTGAACCGGCCAATTCGGTGAGCAATGTGGCTGATTTGACGGACACCATGACGGTGGCATATCTGCTTTAGGTGGCATCGTCGGTTGTTGCGGCATTGGCATCGGTGCAGGCTGTTGAGGCTTCGGTTGCATCACGGGCGGCTTCGGCTCCATCACAGGTGGCTTTAGTTGTGGTTTCGGTTTCGGTTTCATGTGTAATGAACTCGATTCAATTAACTGCCAACCGTCTGGCATAGGTGCAGGAACAGGTTTATGGTGATGAGGTGACTCTTCACACCACTTGGATGACTCTTTTGGCGGCTTCGGTTTGATCGGCGCCTGTATTGGCGGTTGCATAGGCGGCATCGGTTGGTGCGGTTGCATCGGTTGTTGCGGCATATGTGGATGGCAGTCTGCATCGAAAATGGGCATCCACCCGCAAATCGGGAATACTGCCTGCCACATCGGTGGACCCTGCATACTCGGCGGCATTGGCATATGAGGCGCTGCCGGTGGAGTGTGCGGTTGTTGCGGCATCGTTGGTGGTTTGGATTCCGGTTTCGGTTGTTGTTGCATCGGTGGCACTTGCGGCATAGGTTTCTGCTGCACCGGTGGTATCTGTGGCGCTTGTGGTAGTTGCGGCACTTGATACGTCGGTGGTTTCGTTTGTGGAGGTGCCGGTTTTGAAGGCTTCTCCTGATGTGGCGGCTTCATCGGTTTCTCATGATGTGGTTTCTCGTGATGCGGTTTCTCTTGCGGCTTTTCGTAATGCGGCTTCTCTTGCGGTTTCGTGTGATCACCTTTATGATGAGGCTTTTTCTTATCCATCGGCAAGAATATTTTCATGCCAGGAACGATATAGTCCGGATTCGCCAGGTGCGCATTCACCCGCTTCAGTTCCTCGAACGGTATACCGTATTGTCTTGCGATCTTCCATAATGTATCACCTTTGACGACAATATGAACTTCCACTAACAATTCCCCCTTCCATCAATCCATCGTATGAACGGACGCCTACTTTTGTGACAAGGTGTGTAGGCCTCCTCTCCTGTTATGTATATTCATCGGAAAATGGTTTATTCCAAATAAATAACCATCCTGTTGAATAGAGGACGGTTGAATGATGGCAGTTTAAATAGTGAGTTAAGGAAATAACAGTGTATGGGATTTCATCTCCAGCTGGAAGGTCCGCCCCGAGCTTCCGCTTCAATTCTACGTTTATAGTAGATGGACGTAGAACTCTTTTTGGCAATATTGTTTGAATTAATAAAGCCCTTGAACTTAGTAAAGTTCAAGGGCGGTTCAAGTTCTATTTTACGTGCAGCTACATAACTCATGCTAATCTTCTTACGCACGCTATGATCAGCCTATCCTAGCTTAAGAGATAAATTCCCCAGACTCATAGACATAGTACGTTCCGAACGAGCGTGCAGTGCAACCTAGTGCGTCTAGCTCTTCCATCGCGCCCTTCATCATCGGATGCTCTTCTGACTCATTCACATCAATAATAAAGAAATAATGACCAAGGCCCGTCTTCAACGGACGCGATTCGATTTTACTCAAGTTCAATCGGCGCCACGAGAACACCGATAATATCTGATGCAACATCCCTGGACGGTCGTCTTCAGGCAACTTCACCATCAATGTTGTCTTCATGGAAGATGCATGCTTCGAATGCTCTAGTTTCTCCTTACGCAACGACAGCACGACGAAACGCGTATGGTTGAAATGAAAATCGTGAATATTTTCTTCTGCTATATGTAAGCCGTACGTTTCTGCTGCCAAACGGTTACCAATTGCCGCAACACGCAGTTCTGGCTCTTCAGAAATAGATTTCGCTGCCGCTGCCGTAGACGTCGTCTGAATCAACGGAACTCCTCGGTAACGATATTGCAAAAACTTATGACATTGTGCTAACGCATGTGGATGGGATTGAATCGAATCCAATTCATCCAAGTGATTCATCTGGGATTTATTCACCAACATATGCTGCTCAATTGGCGTAGAAATTTCAGCAGTAATAAACAACTCATCATTATTAAATAAATAGTCAATCGTTAATGGAACGGAACCTTCAAGCGCATTTTCCAATGGAACGACCGCATACGCAACATGTCCTTCTGTCACCGCTTCTATACAATCTGGAATCGTCGGACGCGGTGTTAAGCCTTCCATGCCGAATAAATCAGACGCTGCAATATGAGTGAATGATGCTTCAGGTCCCAAATACGCAACGGAAGGTACATACTTCTTTTCTGTCATGATTCTTTCATCTCCCCACTGATTTAAGAGGTTAGAAAACCCCTGAACTAATTAAGTCAACGGAATCAATAAATCGAGGTGCTTTGAGTCGCTGTAAAAATGCTTCTACCTTAATTTCCATTTCCGTCACATCTAACGATAATGTAATATTCGCGCGGCCCTGGACAGGAATCGTCTGATGGATCGTCAATACATTACACTTCGCTTCTGAGACGACTTCCAATAGTACAGCTAACGACCCCTTTAAATCTTCCAGTTGAATAAAAATCGTCAAGATCCGGTCCCGTGCGATTGATTCGAACGGGAACACGGCATCACGATATTTGTAGAAGGCGCTGCGTGACAGTCCGACCCGTTTGGTTGCTTCTTGGATCGTCGTCACTTCGCCCCTTGCCATCATTCGTTTAGCTTCCAACATTTTCTGCATCGACTCAGTCAATACATCTTCGCGCACTAAATAAAACTGACCTTCCCCGATTTGTTCCATTTCGCTCCCCCCAAAACGAGCCATTCCGGTCTTACTCCAAGAACTCGAACTCGTAGCTCATGATACGTACGATATCCCCGTTTTTCGCACCACGTTCACGCAACGCTTCATCGATTCCCATACCACGCATCTGACGTGAGAACTTGCGGACTGATTGATCAAAGTTGAAATCAGTCATCTGGAACAAACGCTCTATTGTATAACCGGACAACATGAACGCTCCATCATCGTCACGTGAAATAATGAAATCAGGACCAGTTGTTTCGTGTTTGTACAATACTGAATTGCTCGCTTCTTCTTCGTCTGCATCCGTCAACATTGGGAATTCCGGTGTAGTTTCAAGCAGATCTAAAATGGCGTATAGCAATGGATCCAAACCAGTTCTTGTCAATGCAGAAATCGGGAATATTTGAACCTCTTCTTCACCAAGCGCCTCTTTAAATATTTCCAAATTTTCTTGTGCATCCGGCATATCCATTTTATTCGCCACAATAATTTGTGGGCGTTCAGTCAAACGCATATTGTACTGCTCTAATTCTTTATTGATCGTCTGATAATCTTCAAACGGCTCACGACCTTCAAGTCCTGACATATCGATAACGTGCACGATTACGCGCGTACGTTCGATGTGACGCAAGAATTGATGTCCGAGTCCAATTCCTTCATGTGCGCCTTCGATCAATCCAGGCAAATCCGCCATGACGAATGTACGGTGATCATCCGTTTCGATCATTCCGAGATTCGGAACTAATGTAGTAAAGTGATAATCCCCAATTTTTGGCTTCGCTGATGAAACGACTGACAATAACGTGGATTTACCAACACTCGGGAATCCAACAAGACCGACGTCAGCGAGAACTTTCAATTCAAGCACGATATCTTTACTAACGCCTGGCTCTCCTTTTTCAGAAAGCTCGGGCGCTGTGTTCTGTGGCGTAACGAAACGACTGTTACCGCGTCCTCCACGCCCACCGCGCGCAATGACTGCTTGTTGGCCATGTTCCACCAAATCTGCGATAATCGTTCCGGTTTCTGCATCTTTGACGACCGTACCAGGCGGAACTTTAACGATCATATGCTTACCGCTACGGCCGTGCATATTTTTACTTTGACCATGCTCTCCGCGATCCGCTTTAAAATGACGCTGATAACGGAAATCCATTAATGTACGCAATCCTTCATCCACTATAAAGATGACGTCCGCGCCTTTCCCGCCATCACCACCGGATGGCCCACCATTGGCTATATATTTTTCACGACGGAACGAAACCATACCATCGCCACCGTCGCCACCTTTAACAAACACTTTAACGTGATCCACAAACATAATTTATAATCCTCCTAATTGTCCACTGATGGTAAACGTCCATTGATCCGGTTCACCGTGGACTTCGACCGTAAGCTGAGATGAATGTTCTGGGATGTCTAGTTGCTTCGCGTACAGCTCGGTAAATGTCAGTTGCATACTCCAAGAAGTAGTGTCTGTCGTGACTTCAATCGTCACAGGACAATCTGCATAGCGCTGGATTTTTTCTTCTACTGCCAGCACCACTTGCTCCAAGTATTCGACCAACTCGCGGTCCGTTTCACTTGAATCAATTTTTTCCGTAATATCACAATACAATTGCACTTTCAGAACCGGATATCGCCACCCAAGTGTCGTAATCCATTCTTCAGTAAGAGGCATAGATAATTTCTGAAGCAATGCCTCTCGCTGCATGTCCCCCGTTTTCTCAAGAATGCAGTTTCGTGCTTCTGTGTATTTCCCCATATCGAGATTCATGAGGATTAATTGCAGATCATTCATGTGATCGTGTCGACTAAATCTCACTGCCTGCGACACATTTAGCTCATTTTCCCCCATATTTTCACCACCAGCTGTTTTCGTACTTCTTAGTATAGCATTTTCGTGCGTAAATCACTAAAAATATCATCACCGCGTAACAATTTACCTAAAATGTATGACTCCTCATCTTCCAGATTGCTTAAGCGCTCATTATTCGTCGGTAAGCGCTCAATAAAACGTGTATCCGCTCATAAAAACAGCCAAGCGATCATACACACTCGCTATCCGCTCTATTCACTAGGCTAAGCGCTCATAGTTCCCTAACATCCGCTCATAACATACCAATCTTGACATAAGAAAAAGGACTGCAACAAGTGCAGTCCTCTTTCACATCGTCACGCTATCCAATTAAGCTTCTTGCGTTGCTGCTGGGTAGACACTGACTTTCTTTTTGTCGCGGCCAAGACGTTCAAAACGAACGACGCCGTCGATTTTTGCGAATAGAGTATCATCTCCACCGCGACCAACGTTTTCACCTGGGTGAATTTTTGTTCCACGCTGGCGATAAAGGATGGATCCTCCAGAAACGATTTGTCCGTCTGCGCGCTTAGCACCAAGACGTTTCGAATGTGAATCACGACCGTTCTTAGTAGAACCTACACCTTTTTTCGATGCGAAAAACTGAAGATCTAAACGTAACATAGCTGCCACCTCCTACTTTTTAAAGGTTAATTTTATATAATCTGCATAGTCTAGTTCAATCGTTTGTAAAGAAATAATCATGGCTTGCAGTAGCAGCTGAACTTGCGCATCTTGTTCCGTTACCGGAAACGCCACACGTAAGTATCCACCATCCGCACCTTGATCAACGTCGGGTTCGATCGAAGTCAATTGCATAATAGCATTTACCGCACCAAATGATACGGCAGAAGCACCAGCACAAACTAGATCTTGACCGTGTTCTGCAAAGTTTGCATGACCATCCATCTCAAAAACTGAGATGCGCCCAGAAGGCTCTTTTATAATTCTGACATGTATCATGCCGGATTATAGATTGATTCCGTCAATAACGATTTTCGTGTATGGTTGACGGTGTCCTTGTTTTTTACGGTAGTTTTTCTTTGCCTTATATTTGAAGACAACGATTTTCTTTGCGCGGCCTTGCTTGACAACCTTACCTGTTACAGTTGCGCCTTCTACGAATGGAGCACCGACTTTAACGTCATCTCCGCCCACCATTAGCACCTTGTCAAAAGTTACCACTTCATCCGCTTCACCAGCAACCTTCTCAATGAAGATCTCTTGGCCTGCTTCAACTTTGATTTGTTTTCCACCAGTTTCAATAATTGCGTACATACTTGCACCTCCTCTAATTATACAGACTCGCCTTGACAGGTGATTCCTTGGAATACTTGAACCTGTTTAGTGCGGTTGTAGCACGGGTGCTACAATCAATAACAGTAAAATATTATCACATAGAAAAGAGCAGGTCAAGCATTATTCCTATAATCTTTTAAAAGAAGGAAGTTTCCCTTTTAGTGAGCTGTTCAAAGACCCGCTCGTACCTTCTAAAACGATAGGATATAATGTTCTGCACTGCTAAATACGATGTAATCATAACGAGTGGCAAACTGTCCGGCAAATACGCAATAAAAAATGCACAAAGCGATGCAGACACGATGATGGAGTACACTAAGAAGTTCGAGCGCGTAGTGTATTTCGTCGCCTCTGTCTCTAGCAAAACAGACACCACTTGTCCACCGTCAAGAGGTAGGATCGGTAATAAATTCACACTCAACAAGATCAGTTGAATCTTTACGAACTGCGCATCTCCGGGGAATGTCCAACACATACCGAGTACTAACAAAACAGCTGTCGCGACAGGTCCACCGAGCGCCACGATCAGCCGTTGCTGTTTACTTGCCAGTTGCCGATTAACAAATTGCAATTCCCCTCCATACGGTAAAATGGTGCAACTCCTAATTTTCATTCCGACGTGTCGAGCAGCCAAAACGTGTCCTAGTTCATGAAAAAGTAAAGAGAATAAGAGCAACGCGTACAATGACACACCACCGACGATCATGAAAAATAAAAAAATCGGCAACAATACGGGATGAATACGATACTTCATTGCTGACCGTCCGACATATACGTGGCTAACACAGTAGGCTCTAGCGGTATCCCATTGCGTTTCACGCGAATATACACCGCTTCCTCATCCATCATCGCAATCTCATCCCCATGCTTTACAGCTGTGTACGGCAGCGTCGAGAACGAGCCTACGAATCCATACGTTACTTCATCACCATTATCGTATTGAACGGTCACTGTTTTTCCTGACTGTCTGGTATAGCCTGTAAAGACGACTAGTCCGCTTCCTTGTGAAGTGATCGACATCGGTTGAGTATACGAAATAATAGCTCCGTCTTGATAGGGCTGGAACGATTCGTACGTCTCGAACGGATTAAACACGGGATCCCCAGACACCGTGATGACTTCATCTTCTGCCATCCAGGAAGACACCCACTTCTTCATCACCACAAAATCTTTTCCAGTCGTTACATATTGCGTAATGGGTATATTGACTAACTGGCGTTCTTCCAGTTTTGATAAGCCTACAACAGACACCATCAGCACAATAGCGATGATCCATTTCGTTTTCCACTTCATCACGTCCCCTCCCTTACCTGCAGTGTATGAAAAGAAGGAGAATTAAATGACGAATGAAAAAGCTCAGCACCATAAAAGGTACTGAGCTTTGAGATTGTATTATTTGCTGAACATATTCTTGATCTTGCCGAAGAATCCTGCTTTGCTTTTCTCCATCGTCATCAATGGCACAGACTCACCTAAGATTCGTCGTGCAATATTACGATACCCAATTGCAGCAGGGTTTGCCGGGTCCATCACGACAGGTTCGCCTTTATTTGAAGCAGATATAACGTTTTGATCATCCATTACGATACCCAATAAATCAATCGATAAATGCGTCGTAATTTCATTGACATCTAACGTTTCACCGCTCTCCATCATACCGCTTCTAATACGGTTGATGATCAATTTCGGTGGCTCCAGTCCTTCTTCCGCTTCAAGCAGTCCAATAATACGGTCTGCGTCACGCACAGCAGAAATTTCTGGAGTCGTCACGACAATTGCACGGTCCGCACCAGAAATCGCATTTTTAAATCCTTGCTCAATGCCTGCTGGGCAGTCAATCAAGACATAATCATAATCTTGTTTTAATTCTAACACGAGTTTCTTCATCTGTTCCGGATTCACAGCACTCTTATCAGTCGTCTGAGCTGCTGGTAGTAAGAACAATCGATCCTCGAAACGCTTATCTTTCACAAGGGCCTGATGAACTTTACAACGTTCTTCCACAACATCGACCAAATCATAAATGATTCGGTTTTCTAAGCCTAGAATTACGTCCAAGTTACGCAGACCGATATCTGTATCCACTAAACACACTTTTTTCCCTTGTAACGCAAGAGCGGTACCAAGATTGGCTGACGTTGTGGTTTTTCCAACGCCACCTTTACCAGAAGTAATGACAATTGCTTCTCCCAAATTATATACCTCCCTTAAATGTAGCAAGGTCCGGACGTAAATATCGGAGCTCCTGAAGACGGTCTATCGCAATCTGCCCATTCTTTTGAAGATACGCACATTCCATTTCAGGTTGCTCAGAAAGAACCGTCAATTCGTCGGTCATGATCTCGATCTTATCCGCAATTTTCAGATGCGTCGCTTCCAACCAAGATGCAGCAATGACTGCATCTTTATTGCCTTGTGCTCCCGCATGTGCAATGCCTTTGACACGGCCCAGTACATAAATACTGCCGCCTGCAATGACTTGTGCACTCTGATTCACATCACCGATAATGACCAAATCGCCATCAGCCTTTACGACCTGACCCGATCGAACGATTCCTATATAGGTTTCGGACTGCTTCTCGATCAACTTTCTCTCACACTCTTTTAACGAAACGACGTCACTATGTACCTTCGAAACTCGCAAATGAGGGGAAGTATGAATGACCGATTGAATCTTGTTCATGTCTTTCTCGTCACAATAACGATGCCCTAGATGCAACTGTACTTCAGACACACCTTCTAGTACGCTGCTCTGCACTTTTTCTTTCAACTCACTTAGCAATTCAGTAAATGCGCAATGGTCATCTAATCGTAATACTAAGCCGTCTTTTGTTCCTTTTATCGTTATCAACTGTGATTTCGTCACCTACATCACCTCACAATACTTAAAAGCCTGCTTGTTTTTGTAAAAATCTTTTCTCTGTAATCTGTTTGAACATATAGCCGAACATCACGATAAATAATGAATTCGCGATCATTGTCGGAATGAGTCGACTTGTGAAGAATTCGCTGAAATCAATAGACGTTAACGCAATCACACTAGCAAAAAAGTACGACAACAATTCCAGTAACACAATCATTACTACTGATAATACCATAACCGTCACGGTATGACGCTCAATTTGTCGAATTACTAACGCCGCAACGTAACAAATCAGCGGATACATGAATGTGTATAATCCAATAATATCAATATGATACATATCATACAACAGTCCGAGGACAAATCCGTAAATAATCGCTCGCTTGCTATTGTAATACGTCGCAATGAAAATTAAATAGACCATTAGAAACCTAGGTACCGTGATGTATAACTCGTTGTTTATTTCAATAGGTGAAAATAGACTGAAAATAGGTTCCAAGAAAAATAACAGGACAGCAAGTAAAGGAATGATGAATCGGATCATGACTCATCGTCCCCTTTTGCATGTGCAGAGTTGCCTCCGTCGGTCCCGTCAACCACTGTCATGGTTCGCTTCGCAATCATCACGTGATCTAGTTGTGAGAAAGTAGCTGCTGGTTTTATATACGCTAGCTTTGTCAGACCATAGTCATCTGTAGAGACTTCGGTTACTTCCCCTATCAAAATACCTTTCGGGAAAATTCCTCCGAGTCCTGAAGATATCACTTGCATCCCTTTTTTTACATTGAAGCTAGAATCTAAACGCTTCATGATCAGCTGCCTAGAAGTCCGGTCGTACCCTTCGATCAAACCGAACATTTCTTGTTCACCAACGACCATTGCCGCCACACGAAAATCGCTATTTTCCGTCGAAATTAATTCGACTGTGGATGTGAATGGAGTCGACAAAATGACTTTCCCAATCAAACCTTGTGCCGTCATGACCGCCATATTGGCGTCCACTCCAGCTGTTGTTCCTTTGTCGATGATGATTTTCTCTTCCCATTGATCGGGATTACGTGAAATGACTGTAGACTGAATTGGCTCAAATGTACGCAGATTCTCTTGTTTATCAATGATTTCCCGCAGCTTCACATTATCCGCCTTAACATCTACTAACTCCGCTTGCATAGCGGCATACGTTTCCAGACGCTCTTTTAATCGTTTGTTTTCTTCGTATGTATTAAGCATCGTATCAATATTTTCAATAAGTCCCGTTACAAAGTGGGCTGGTTTCGTCACAAGTGATTGCCCAAAACCCACGACATCCTTCACTGCTTGTTCCGGAACATTTGCATGATTTCGGTCACGAAGTGAAAATGCAATTAATGCCACAAGGACGATTACTCCTACTAATAAAATGATTAATCGTTTATTGGAAAAAAAACGCGGCATTGCCTACATCTCCTCCAATTAATATTATGATTGAATTTTCTTAATGAGTTCTAAATTATCCAACGCCTTACCCGTTCCAATCACGACACAATCAAGCGTATTTTCCGCTACAAAGGCAGGCATTTTTGTTTCTTCAGAAATGGCTTTATCGAGGTTACGAAGCAATGAACCGCCGCCCGTTAAGACAATTCCACGCTCCATGACGTCTGATGCCAATTCAGGTGGTGTCTGCTCAAGCGTCTTTCTCATACCTTCAATAATTAAATCCATCGGTTCTTTCAACGCTTTCGTAATTTCCTGTGAATTAATTTCCATCGTTTTCGGCAGACCTGTCAATAAATCACGACCGTGGATATCCATCTTTTCTGTCTGATCCAAATCAAACGCCGAACCAATTTGCATCTTGATGTTTTCGGCCGTACGTTCACCGATCATCAATTTATATTCTTTACGGATATACGTTATGATAGCCGTATCCATGGAATCTCCACCTACACGGATCGATGTGCTCGTTACAATACCACCTAAAGAAATGATGGCCACTTCCGTCGTACCTCCACCTATATCGACGACCATACTGCCGGTTGGTTCCCATACTGGTAAATCTGCACCGATCGCAGCCGCAAACGGTTCTTCAATCGTATATGCTTCCTTCGCACCTGCTTGACGTGCAGCATCGATCACTGCGCGTTGTTCAACAGATGTAATACCATAGGGCACACAGACCATGACCGTCGGCTTCGTCCATGAAGTTCCTGCTGATTTTAGCGCTTCTTTTAAATAATGACGAATCATAGCAGTTGTTGTTTCAAAATCTGCAATAACTCCTTCTCGCATTGGGCGAATAGCAACAACTGAACTCGGCGTTCGTCCGATCATGGCATGCGCTTCACTGCCTACCGCAACGATTTCACCCGTCGTCGTATTTTTCGCTACGACAGAAGGCTCCCTTAGCACAATACCTTTATCCTTAATGAAAACTAGAGTATTGGCTGTCCCCAAGTCAATTCCTACGTTTCTTGATCTGAAACCAAACAAGTCAATTCTCCCTTTCTATCAAACCATCATCGGTATTCTTAAAAGCATACACCACATTATAACGGAAAGGTAACTTAATTTACAGTGTCACCCGGCTAGTTTGCAAAAAACATCGAAAAAGAGACTGATTTCCCAGTCTCTCCACTTTTTTGCGACAAAATTCATGTCTTTATATGTAGCCTTTGTCTTTTAAACTGATGAATTTCTGATCGCCGATGATAATATGATCGAGCACGTCCACACCCATGATCTGACCCGCTTCCATCAAGCGCTTTGTTACTTCAATATCTTCTCTTGAAGGCGTCGTGTCACCGCTCGGATGATTATGTGAAATAATCATCGATGCAGCCGAACGTTTAAACGCTTCACGGAAGTAGGGTGAGAACCCAGCGCCTTGGTATATTGCTATACTAGGTTTCCAAGAACTCCCCTCCAAACCGTACGTACTCCTCTCAGAGTATACGGCTTTCCATTTACTTTAATCTAACTTGCCATTATGCAAATCGTGATGGCATGTTACACATAATGCCATCGTTTTTCGTCTACGGGCTATCATTCTTTGCTCCCATTTTTTCTTACCTTGTAAATCTTTCAATTTATGAACGTGATGCATCTCAAGTGGTACACCTGACAAAGCACACCATTCACACTTTTCGGCAAGTAAACGGTCAATCATACTTGTTCGCCCTGAATAAATTAATGTATTCTCAACTGTATCGACGGTTGGTTGTTTTATCGCATCGTTTTTTTCCATTCGTTGCAACGTAAAGTAGGCTGTTTTAAGGCCTTCTTTCGTTTCATATCGAACCCCGAATTCTCCGTTAATGCTGAATTTATTGATCGTCTTACTGACGGTAGACTTGTATTTATTCGCGTACGTTTTAATCATGCTATATTTCATGGTTTGACGGAAGGACTGTAAAACATGTACATTACTCGCCAAGCGGTAGTAATTGTAGTAGCCTTCTATTTCCGCATTGTACGTTCGTAAAATTTCGAGGTCGTCATTGTGCACCAAATACGAGCGATGTATTGGTTTCCAGCCATTATTTGGTCCTATTTTTAACGCATTCAACTGTACTAACTTTTGGATATATTTTTCGTGTGGAACGAAAAGCTTTGTTTGATAGTTAAATTTTCGTTTTTTTGTTCCATTTGGCATTTTCATTCGATGCCAATCTCTAGCGACACGAATATCATAACCAAGAAAGCGGGCATTGTTCTTACTATGGGTAATCAAAGTTTTCTCTGCACTCAGTTCTAGTTTTAGTTGTTCTTGTAGGAACTGCGTTAAATCTTGTTTGACATGTTCAGCTTCCTTTTTACTACCAATGACACCGAGTAAAAAATCATCCGCATAACGAACGTATTTCAAGCGGCGATAATTTGGATCAAAGAGGTCTTTACTGTCATGACTTTGCAGTTCTTTGTAAAGGGCTTTTACCCCCTTCAACCGCTCCTTCTTTTCCTCTTCAGATAAAGTTGGCCAATCACGTTTATTTTTTTCTTTGCGATTGTTAATCTTGGAAGCAAGGTTATGATAGGAAGAATTGTGAATTCTTTTGTCACCTTTGTTATAGCGTGCAATATATTTCCCCACATAATCATCGAGTTCATTCAAATAAATATTCGATAAAAGCGGGCTGATAATTCCACCCTGTGGTGCACCGCTATAGGTTTTATGAAATACCCAATCTTCTACATATCCTGCGCGCAAAAATTTCCAGATTAAATTGATGAGCTTCTCATCGTGAATTCTTTTTCGCAAAATGCCAACTAAAACATGGTGGTCGATATTATTAAAGAATCCTTTAATGTCACCCTCAATAAACCATCTAGTTCCCGTAAAAGTATTACGGATTTCTTTTAATGCGGTATGACAGCTACGATTTGGTCTAAATCCATGAGAGTGAGCAGAGAACGATGGTTCAAAGATGCTTTCAAGCAGTCGGCGAACAACTTCTTGTACTAATTTATCCTCAAAGGTAGGAATGCCTAACGGTCTTGTTTTCCCATCCTTTTTAGGGATATATACCCTTCGTGCTAGATTAGGTTGATACGTTTGATTTTGTAGTTTTTCAATGAGCTTTTCAATACGTTTCATACTCATACCATCAATTGTATCTTCATTGACTCCTTTAGTGTTGCTGCCCTTATTCCCATACAGTTTTGCATATGCTTCTAAATAGAATTCTTTGTTGTACAAGTTGCGATACAGTCGCTCAAATACATAATTACCGACTTTTGCTTTGGCAGTTAGACGATTTAATACTACTGTTGGAATTCTCATAGAGCCTCCGCTCCTTCCCAATTTGGTATTAACGTTATAAACTGCTCCCCTTCGCCACGTACTAGGCTTTCCCTAGCTCAGACTACTACGGGAGCTCCGTTACCTTATCAGATATTCAGCATCAAATATGCATAGCCTTTTAGGCGTTCTGACTTAGGTAATCCCCATTTAGATTTATAGAAATATCGCATGTATGATATCGGATGTGACGTTCGCTCGTTACTTTTATACGAAAGTTGGGTGAAATGGTATCAAATCATCATTCTCGAAGTTTTTAAGAATGAGGCACATTTCATATAGCGTATATCATTACCTCCCGCTAAAGGTCCCCGTAGTCCCCCTTGAGCTATCATTCAGGCAGTTTAGCTTTCATCCTTGTTCATACGTTTCATCTCGCCATTCAGTCGTGCTTTGGTAATTAAGCAACTTATGGCTTTTCCAACATGCTACACTCCCTGTCCGGTTTCCCTTTCAGATAAGTTGACTAATGATAAGGGTAAAACATTATGATATTCCCTTACTGCTGTGCGAAAGCAGACTTTCTATAGACCCTTATGGGCGCACCACTTCGCGTGGATGTACTATGGAAGAATTCAAACTACCAATGAAAATCGTCTGCTTATGTAGCACTTCATTTTTGACATTTAAAAATAACACAACAAAATGTTCTTGGTTCAACGACGACATATCCGTCATCAAATAATTTGCGGCATCTTCGGGTGAACGGATCTTATAGCGTTCATGCGGCGCCGCACGATACAACCGCTTGCCAAGTTCTGCTGCAGCTAGTAACTGCACCGCCTTCGCTTCACCAATCCCTTTAATCTTCGTCATTTCATCCACCGTCAGCTCTTTCAAATCTTGCAGACGGTCAATTGTTGACAACACCCGGTTGGCGAGCACGAGAACGGACTCTGAGCGCGAGCCTGTGCGCAGTAGGATCGCCATCAACTCCTGATTCGATAAACTGCTCGCCCCTTCCCGTATTAAACGCTCACGGGGTCTGTCCGCGATATGCACATCGCGGATCATCATTTGTGGTGCCAGATCAAAAGGCATTACGCGCCACCGCCTTCTAAAATCAACAAACCTTCTTGACGCATACGGTTGACCAGATCACTGATCGGCAACCCTACGATATTTTGGTAATCGCCCACCATATTTTCTACGAACAGCATCCCTTGCGTTTGGATGCCGTACGCACCTGCTTTGTCTGAAGCATCACCAGATTTCACATAAGCGTAAACAAGCTCTTCATCCAGATTCCTAAACTTCACTTGAGACAAACCAGCAAACTGAATCGTCTTCCCATTCGCAAGGATCGTCACACCTGTAATCACTTCATGCAACTCTCCAGATAACTCCATTAAGAAATCAATAGCTTGCGCGTCATTTGCCGGCTTTGGGAATACTCTGCCGTTTTTCACCACAATCGTATCCGCCGCAATAATGATTTCTTCTTCTGATTCAACTACCGCAAGCGCCTTTCGCTCCGACAAACGAACCGCATACTCATATGGCTCTTCTAGCGTGAACGGGACATCCTCATCTACATCACTCGGTCTCACCGTGAAATCAATTCCTGCAAGCTGTAGTAATTCTTTACGTCTCGGCGAAGAAGATGCGAGAACGATTGGTTTTAGACTAATAAATTTCATTGGAACAACCCCCTTTTTCCTAGTGTACGCTATTCTGCACGATTTGAAAAAAGGGCAAAATTCAATTCTTCCTCGTATATGGGATCAAAATTGAATTTTGAAGCATGGATCCTGGTTCGAATAGTGTGCTAGCAGATGCAGTCTCGCGACAGAGGAATCCTTCGTAAATGCCGTGATAGCGGTCACTTTCTTCTCAAAGTCTCCACCTTTTTTCGCATCTTTGCCATCCTTAGACAATTCAATTTTCGATAAATCCTCTGCAAGTAGCGCTTTTCTCACTTCACCGGCATCTGCTGACTTGCAAGTGCCTGGTGCAACGGTGATTCTCTTCTTAAACGCGTCTTCACCTTCCTTTAAAATGACATCGCTCTCTTTCAGCCATACTGCTCCCCAAACGTAAAACTGACCACCTGCTGG
Organism: Sporosarcina ureae; assembly: GCF_002082015.1. Taxonomy (GTDB): domain Bacteria; phylum Bacillota; class Bacilli; order Bacillales_A; family Planococcaceae; genus Sporosarcina; species Sporosarcina ureae_A. The sequence continues at coordinate 451,504 of NZ_CP015109.1, forward strand.
CACGACAGCCGTACTCGCGAGACTCGGATTCTCCGCTACGAAATCCGTTGCGGCCTCTTGACTCGAAAATACGCCATGCTGCTTGACGAACATCGTATCTCCGCCCTCAGCCGCCCCTCCCTTGTCCTCTGTTTTCGGCCCAGTCGTCGCCACCGTTTCACTTGCCTTATCCTCTTTCCCTCCCGTAGTCGATATCGTTAGCCCGATCACTAGCACCGCGACCAAGCCGATCGCCACTCCTTGTACTAACGCCCGAATCACAATGTTCTTTGAATACGTCCTGCGGAAATTCATTCCATCACTCCAGTAGTTTTCTTCCACCTTACCAAAACGAACGCAAAAAAAGACGAGACTGTTGTCGTCTCGTCCATAAACATTTACCGATTTAGTTCAACAAACCTGTGTACCAACTGACAAGCTGCGCGCCATAAAAATAGGCAATGAGTGCAGCAGCCGCAATCGAGGGACCAAATGGCACAGGCGTCTTTCGTCCTCGCTTCGTCTTTTTCAAGAAAATCAGTCCGACAATCGCGCCAATCAATGATGCGAGAAACAGCGTCACTAACGTCTGCATCGTCCCGAGCACTAAGCCGATCACGAAAAACAATTTAATATCGCCACCGCCCATACCGCCATTTGACACAATCGCAATCAACAGCAACAAGCCGAACCCAATCGCTGCACCAAGTAAACTATCCCACCAAGGCGTCAGTGGACTAACGAAGCGCAGAATGAAAATCGCAATACCAAACGGTAATAAAATTTTATTTGGGATCAACATATACTTGAGGTCGGATACCGTTAACATAACAAGCATCGAGATAAACAGCAGCGCCACAACGAGCTCCCACTGGAAACCAAAGTATAAGTATGCACAAACGAACAACACACCCGTGATCAGTTCCATCGTGGGATAAAGCGCACTGATCTTCTCTTTACAGCCTCTGCACTTGCCGCGCAAGAATACGTAAGAGAAGACCGGCACTAGGTCAATCGCAGTCAAGTTCCGATCACACGTCGTACAGTGCGAAGGAGGCGACACGATCGACTCCTTTAGCGGCACACGCAGGCCGACGACATTAAAAAACGAGCCGAACGTGATGCCGTAGAGGAAGAAAAACATACTATAGAGCCATTCCATGAACTACCTCCTCACTCCGCTTTCTCGGTACCTGTCATTTTATTGATCGTTGTCGGATCAAACTTCAATGCAGGTGGCGGCGCATCCACTTTCGGCGCCTCGTTTTGTAAATTGACGAGATCGGGACGGAAGTACGCATGAAACGAAATGACGACTTTCATTTCCCCTACGTCGGATTCTTCTTCCGTTTTCTCGGCAGTTGCTTCAAATTGAATCGTCTCTACATTCATAATCCGAATCATTTCTTCGATTTCATAGATGAACGTATCCACTTGCTTATATGTATCTGCAGCGAGTGTCACTTCCATTAATACCGTTTCAAGATTTTGTACATTTTCAGGCAACCGTTCGATATCAAATACTTCTTTTGAAAAAGTAATTCCTTCTATTCTACTATTGGATTTCACTTCTGCCTTCTCTAGACGAATGAGCAATGCGTCTTCAAGCGGTATAACCGGCACGACTTTTTGAAGTGGCGCAGACGTTACCGTTTCATTCGGATCTTTATTCGCTAATTGCTTTTGTAATGAAAATAACACATCACGTTCTGAAGCAAATTGAGCCGCCATCTGATCCTTCGTTTCTTTCGCCGGCAAGTAGACGTTCGTCACCGTGTAGTAGACGAGTGCAATAAGGAAAATCGAGGCCAATACGACCAATCCGATCTCCATCTGACGTTTAGATAGATACTTATTCAAGCGTATCGCCTCCTTCCGTATTCCCATCTACAGGAGGTTGTGGTTCTTCAGGTGCAGGTTGCTGTGGTTGTTCTTCAGCAGGTGGGGCTTCCTCTTGCGGCTCTTCAATCGCATTTGGGTCTACATCTGCATCTGTACCTGGCAGCGCACGGTCATCAACAAACTGAATGAAATAGGTAGCGAAATATCTAGGCAAGACATTCTCGCGTTCTTTAATAACTAATTTTTCCGTCTCAATTCCTTCGAATGTCGCATCAATTACTAACGAGGATGCTTTCATTCGTGTTAGATAGAGCGCAGGCTCCATCAAATCATCAAACTGCACCTTCAACGTCACTTCATTCGGTGCAGCGAAAGTCAACTCCTGGAAGAATCCTCGATCAGGCAATGCTTTCGAAAGATCTTCTATAAGAGGTTGTGTTTTATATTGATGCCCCTTAAGAAACTCCACCGTCGCAGCTAACTGTTCTTTTTCCTGACCAAATGCAGACAACCGCATTTGGGACGTAATACTTTCTTGTTGTTTCTGTATTTCATATGTAGATTGTTGTAACTTTTGAGCTTCATCATCATATTTTTGAGCGAAGAAATACAGCACGACCCAACTAATGAAAGCGACTAAAAGGATGGCAATCGCTATCCAAAGAAAAGTAGTCTTCTCCCGGATCTTCTCCGGCAGTAGATTTATATCGACTAACATACGCGTATTACACCTCTTCCTTCAGTGCGAGACCAATAGCTCGGTGGAAATCCGCAGTAATAGCGGTTCCATCCACACAACTAATCGGCTCCTTCACTAAGGGAAGTGCTTCGATCGCTAAACGTTCTCGTACCATCTGCAATAATTCCTCTTGTTGTGTAAAGGTTCCATTCCATACTAGATGGGTTATGGTCGAATCATTCTCCGCCAAATTAAAGCGATAGAAATTCGCCAGTTTCTCGAGCTCCATGACGATCGTAAGTGGCTCAACCTGCTGTTCCAGCTCTTCACCTGTCGACATGCTGAGCGGCAACTCAAGTTCCATCGAGCGTATGAACAATGGATAATGAGAATAGAAAATAGATACGGTCAGACTACGACCACGCAAATCAGCAAGGAGAATATGTTCGGTCCCCTCAAATTGATGTACATGGTGTGCCAGACGGTACAGAGAAAGTGGCGCAATGTCCGCCACAACAGGTTCTAACTTTACGGACTTCAGCACTTCTTCATACGTCTGCATAATACTTTCTTTGGACGCAATCAAAATCGCTTCATTTTGCGCATTATTCGCTGTATACGGAACGACATCAAATACCGGATCATCAAATGGCAAATAAATCGTCGAACCAATCTCGATAAAGAAATGGCTTTTCAGCTCTTCATCCTCTACCGTGTCCGGATACGCAACACGTCGGATAATGACATATGTATCGGGCGCAAGAAACGCCACGTCACGCTTCGCAAGATTCCAATCTTTCACAACCTCTGTCAAGACATCCCGGAGCATATCCTCTTCAGTTATTCGGCCTTCTTGGATGACATGTTCAGGTAGCAACATCTCTTTTGCAGTGTCTAGCACGATCGGATCCAAGGACTTTATTCGTACGTACCGAATCGCGACATCGTCAAGTGTTAATGAATAAACACGTTTTTTACGGCTGAATGTTGGCATAGTGAGTTTGGAAAGCGGGCGTTTTAAATTAGATAAAATAGACATAAACGAACTCCTTCCAGACGAGAGAACTCAAGGTGTTTGGTGATTTTTTCTAGTGAACTAGTAATGGTAAGTATAGCAAATGTGGTGGGAGAAAGGAAGATTGGTAGGGAACTTGATTAGTTATTATACCGTCGATCTCAATTCTATGGAATAGCCGGCAAACTACCACATTCCGCTTTCCCTACTTTCGTATACTTACCACTATTATTAATCATTTCTACTGTCGCTTTACGAAATTCAACTTTATTTTTCTTAGTGTAGGCCATACCGCAAATCCATGATGGTTTATCTTCAGCAATCCAAAAAGAATCGTTAACTAGATTGATATCTTGAAGATACCCCTCTCTCATTAGATCGGTTACACTAACAGAGTTTACAGATAAATCATGGTGAGGATTTTCGATGAAATATAAATCTGCCATTTCAATTAATAAAATAGCATTATTTTTTTCCGACTTGATACGTGAGTTTTCTAATAGGTTAGAAATAAAAGGAATAGCGATTGCTGCAATGACACCCAGAATTATAATGACTGCAAGTAATTCAACAAGTGTGATTCCGCGACTATCAAAAGTTTTTTTCATAATAGCTACATCCTTTACAATTTTCAGTTGTAAATATCGTGAAATAATTGAATTCATTTATCTCTGAGGATATTTATTTCAAAAAAGACTCTGTAGAGATTAATCTCTGCAGAGCCTTATATCATTTCATTTTTAATTATTAACGATTAACGATTAACTGTAACGTTTGTACCACCAACTTTATTATCAGCAGCATTAATATCTGCATTTGAAGCATTAGCAAAGACCACGTTTATGTTACCGTTAGTCGCAGTTCCACTAATGGTGATATTAGTAACAGTAGCACCTTCACCTGAAGCTTTAGTGATTGTACCTAAAGATTCAGCTGTAAAACTACCAGTATCTTCTAAGAAACCTTCTGTTTTTAGAACTTCAGTAGTTACCGACGTGGCATCTGATTTTGATTCCGCAAAATAAATATTAGCGGCAGATATAGCATTCTGTCCATCAGCCTTAAGTGCACTTACCTTCGAATTCGTAATAATATTCCCAATAGCCGGCACCGCAATCGCAGCAATAATTCCCAAAATAACAATAACTGCCAGTAGCTCGACAAGCGTCAAACCTTTTTGATTTAATTTCTTCTGTAAAAATTTTTTCATATAATTTCCTCCTCTTGTTTTTTCTTACTCTATTAATATAGTATATCAGAGGTATTAGGAAAATAACACTAGTTTTATTGAAATAAATAAAGACTATAGATAACATTTGTTATTTCTGTTACAAACTATCTATCTGTTCAAACATACTAAACATCGGCATCATGATTGCCAAAACTATAGTCCCGACTATTGCTGCTAGGAAAACAATCATTAAAGGCTCTATTAAAGCTTTTAAGCGGTCTGTAGCAGCCTCTACTTCCTTTTCATAGAAGTCAGCAACTTTTGCTAGCATCGAGTCCAAAGAACCAGTTTCTTCTCCAATCGCAATCATATGCGGGATTAAAGGAGGGAAAGCCCAATGGTTCATCATCGGCTCAGTTAGTGATCCCCCACGTTCCATGGACGCTCTGGATTCTCCAATTACTTTCGATATTACTTTGTTGTCTACTACTCTCTCCGTCATCGCTAGAGACTGTAGAATTGGAACCGAGCTCGAAAACATTGAGCTAAGCGTTCGCGTCATCATAGCCAAAGAAGATTTCTGTACGATATTACCAAAGATCGGAAGCTTCAATAAAATAGTGTCTAGTATGTATTTCCCTTGAGGATTATTTCGTATTAATGTGATACCCACGACAATTGCGGCAACTGCCAATATTACGACATACCAGTAGCTCTGCATGAAATCACTGGCTCGTAGTACGAATATTGTAAGCCAAGGCAGTTCCCCGCCAATACTATCGAACATCTCCACAAACATTGGCACGACGAATGAGAGCAGGAAAATAACTACTCCGATAGCCAATATACCGACGACAATTGGATAAGACAACGCAGACATTACTTTTTGTCTTGAACGATAAGCTTTCTCGAAATGGTCAGCAAGTTGATCAAGGGACTCATCCACTGTACCTGATAATTCTCCGGCACTGATCATATTCAAAATCAAAGGTTCAAAAACTTTAGGATGTTTAGCTAAAGCAACCGACAAAGGAGTACCTGTCCGCAAATCCTCCTGAACTGATGTTAAGATCTTTCGAAAAGCCGCCTGCTCCACCTGCATAGATAAAATCCTCACCGCATCCACAATCGTAACCCCCGCTTGAAGAAGCGTTGAGAACTGTCGCAAGAACATGATCAATTGATCACGCTTTACCGGACTTCCAATAGTTATATCCTTCGTCAAAACAGTCTCTTTCTGTTCCACAAGACTTACCACACGAATCCCTTGCCCTTTAAGTTTGATTGCCGCATCACGTTTATTCGTAGCGGTTACCGTACCACGGCGAATCGCTTTAGCATCTCGCCCTTCATATGTAAAACGAGCCACTATTAATCATCCCCTTGCAAAAACGGCAATGCTGCTTCATACGAAATAATTCGCTGATCCATCAAATTCTTTACGGAGTGATCCATCATATGCATCCCTTGCGCACGACTTGTCTGAATGACGTTTGGAATCTGGTGAATCTTCTCAGATCGTATCAAGTTCGACACAGCAGGATTATTAATCATAATCTCCGTTGCCGCACGTCTGCCTTGCTTATCCATCGTCTGGAATAAACGCTGAGAAACGACTGCCTTCAAAACGCCCGCCAATTGCACACGAATTTGCGCCTGTTGACCATGAGGAAATACATCTATGATTCTATCAATCGTCGAAGCAGCACTCCACGTGTGTAAAGTCGCAAGAACTAAGTGGCCGGTTTCCGCAGCAGTAATGGCCGTAGAGATCGTCTCCAAATCTCGCATCTCACCAACTAGAATAACGTCCGGATCTTGACGCAAAGCAGCACGTAAACCGTCCGCAAACGACAGCGTATCAAAACCGACTTCACGCTGATCAATAATAGAAGAACCGTGCGCATGCATATACTCAATCGGATCTTCCAATGTAATAATATGCTTTCGCATCGTTTCATTCATATAACGGATCATCGCTGCAAGTGTTGTGGACTTACCTGAACCTGTTGGCCCCGTTACTAAGATTAGTCCTTGTGCCGTATCAGATAAACTCTTCAACGTTCCCGGCATATTCAAATCATCGATTGTCGGAATCTTTGTAGGAATCGTCCGGAATGCCAATGAAATCGCACCGCGTTGTTGGAATGCGTTGACACGGAAACGTGAAACGCCAGCGATTTCATAAGAATAGTCAATCTGTCCAGCTTCTTTAAATGCAGGAATCATCTTTTCTGGGATCGTCTGATAAGCAATTTCTTTTGTGTCTTCTTCAGTCATAACCGTTTCACCAAAACGTTTCAAGTCACCATGTACCCGGAAAACTGGCGGCACGCCTATAGTTAAGTGAATATCGGATGCTTTAATTTTGAAGGCCTCAGTTAGTAATTGATCAATTCTTTCCGTCACAGCAAACACTCCTAATCTAACAAGGCTACTCTCAACACTTCTTCAGTAGTTGTAATGCCTTGCTTCACTTTTTCCAAACCATCATCTATCAGGAATATCGTTTCACTTCTCTCTGCAATATCACGAAATACTGTAGGTGCTGCGCCGCTATTAATGGCATCACGCAATTCTGCATTTATGATCAAAACTTCATGTATCGCAATACGTCCACGATAACCAGTCATATTACACGCAGAACAACCTGTACCGCGATGTATCGTTTCTATCGTTTTCCCACGTCTAGCAAAAATCTCTTTTTCACGATCGGTTGCCTGTTGAAAAGTACCACAGTCTCGACAAACACGACGAATCAATCGTTGAGCTACAATCGCATTCAGAGAAGCCGTCAAAAGGAAAGGCTCCACACCCATATCAAGCAATCGTGATATAGACGCAACCGAGTCATTCGTGTGGATCGTGCTTAAAACTAAGTGTCCAGTCAATGAAGCACGTATTGCGATTTCCACTGTCTCTTTATCCCGAATTTCTCCGACCATTACTATGTCAGGATCTTGTCGCAATATCGACCGTAACCCTGTCGCAAACGTCAATCCCACGTTAGAATTCACTTGAATTTGATTAATTCCTTCCAATTGATACTCCACAGGATCTTCAATCGTAATAATATTTACCTCTTCGCTATTCAATCGATTCAAGGCTGCATATAACGTAGATGACTTACCAGAACCCGTTGGCCCTGAAATTAACACGATACCATTCGGCTTCTCTATCTCTTTAAGGAACCGTTCCAGATTCGTCGGCCCAAAACCAAGCTTTGTCATATCGTTCAACGAGCTGCTCAAGTCCAAAATACGCATAACGACTTTCTCACCAAAGACTGTTGGCAAAGTCGATAACCGTAAATCAATCGGACGGAAATCAATCATTACTTTAATCCGACCATCTTGCGGCATACGAGTTTCTGTAATGTTTAAATTCCCCATGATTTTAATCCGCGCAAGCAACATCGACTGCATATGCTTTGGTAAAACTCGTTCCGTCTGCAACTTCCCGTCAATTCTAAAACGGATCATAACTTGGTGTTCTTGAGGATCAATATGAATATCACTAGACTTCATAGAAACCGCACTAGAAATAATCTGGTTCACTAGACGCACTACAGGAGAATCATTATCTACGATATCATCTTGTTGCTCCATCTGACTTGCAGTAGTTTCCGGTTCTTCAAACAGCAAGTCATCAAATAATTCATCATCATAATATCGAGTGATCGTTCGTGTGATATCATCTTTTGACGCAATCGCAGTTTCTATATGAAATCCTGTGGAAAGTCGTAAATCTTCAATCGTATTGTAATCCATTGGGTCCGCCATCGCGACAAATAATTTATCTCCATCTTTTTTCAACGGAACAATCATTTTTTGCTGCGCTAAACCTTTAGGTACAATATTAAACAACTTCGGATCAAACGGATATCGGAACAAGTTGACGTGAGGAATTCCGAGTTGGAACTCCAACACTTCAATTAACTGCTGCTCCGTAATATAACCACGCTGCAATAACGCATCACCAAGTCGCTCATCCCGGGACTTTTCTTTCAACGTACTCATTAACTGTTCGTCCGATAGCAAACCAGACTCTATTAATAAATCTCCAAGACGTTTTCTAGTTGTCGCCATCTGAATCCCCCTTTATCAATCGATTGGATTACCATTCTTGTCGACTTTAATCAGATTGCCACCTTTATCGTAATCATAGTTTACGTCATCTTTTTCACCGGAACCGTTCGAGTTACTTGAACCACTTCCATTGGATGATCCGGAGCCAGATGAATCACTGTTGCTTGATCCGCTTCCAGTAGATGATCCTGAGCCTTTGCTCCCCGATCCCAAGTTACCATCGCTACCTGTTCCGCCACCATTTGGAGAAGTGGAGCCATTTTCGTTAGATGAATTAGACGGATTATCAGTCGACCCATTACCTGAAGTCTTTCCATCGGTATTGCCAGAATTACTATCCACATTACTATCAGGAACTTTCTCTACTACTTTTTCTAAACTATGACGTTCAATAATTGGTTGCGGTGCATAGAAATCAACCGATACATCTTCAATCTCTTCCAATGAACCATTCAGCATAACATTACGTTTAACCGCAACCTCCATGCCTTTCCTACCTTTATCCACTACTTCAATCGCACCCGCATTTACAAAAGCGCTATAACGGATAACCGTTTTAGGGTCATACTTTGTAATTTTCTCCACTTCAGTATCGTAGCTATGCACAAATGGCAGACCTTCAATTGACAGCTCCAATTGTGAGCCTGTCCAATCCGTACGAATCGTGAAGACTGTTTGATTAGGGTTCGTGAAAAGGAAATCCAAATCGAGCTTACGATTAATTGCCGCTTCGAATCCTGGTTCAACGCCTGCTGGCAATTCAGTAGAAATGTTTCGTTCATCCATGATCCAATTCGTTTGCAGCGCCGCTTTATATAGAAGAGACGCCATAATCGTCATTTGTAAATCTGTCGCACTAGCAGACTCTTTCCCTTCTAGATATTCACGGAATGAAAACGAGGAATTCGGCTGAATCTCCAACCCATCCAAGTCATCCATTAATAAACGCAGACCTTTTGCTAGTTCATCCACTTCATATGTAGCTGAAGCAATCACTTGATTCTGCTCATATAACTCAGGAATATAGTTGGCTACATATACTTGTTGTGGCATAATACCACTCCGTAGCTGAACTTCTATTTGTACAGCAATCGTCTCCACTTCGGCTTCACTGAATGTAAGCGAATTAAAATTCTGCTTCATCACCGTGCGAAGGCCTTCACGGGAAACACTCGCGACTAATGAATTATCATCTCCACTTTTCGCTTGGTTTAGTGTTGCATCCGGATCAAAACTTACTATTTCTGCTGGAACATCTACTTGAAGATCTTGTACGATTAGTTGTACTGATAAGGTTTGTTCAAGCTCTGCAAAATTATTTATAAGCTTTTCTTTTGCATCTTTACGATTATGCTTTGATATGTCAAACGGCCCTGCATATGTGTGCTTGCTGAACTTTTCAAAACTCGAGAAGAAGCCGTCACCTGCGTATGCTTGTTGGGCGAATACTGCGGAGATGACCAGTAATAGAACGCCTAAGACTAGACTGGTTTTGTATAATTTTGATTGCATTGGGCACCTTCCTTTATCAATAAAATATATTGCTAAATTTCTTTGAATTCGCCCTTAGTAATATGCGGTGGTGTGATTATGGTATTGTCAGGAACTACCGGATCGGGCTTATTTGTTCCGGGACCAATTGGAACAGTGTCTATATTTGGCTGTTTGAAAGTCACTTTTGCTCCTCCATCAGCTGTAAATGAATCTGCGTAAATTGCGCCATTTATGTTACCTCCGCCTGATACATTAACAGCTGCATTCGGTGCTAGGATTAATGTTGGAATTGCTTTAGCCCCACCATTTAATGATACCTTTTTCCCGCCAGTTAAAATATTCCCTATAATACCAGAACCGCCTGTCATGGTGACATTCGCATCTTCCGCATAAAAGGAACCGTATATTTGAGTTTCATTAGAGAAAACAATATTCTTAGGTTTATTTGTAGTTGACCCTTGTAAAAAGATTCCTATTTGTTGAGGGTTTCCACTATTACCAATAGACCCTTTAACATATACTTCATCTTTTACCATGAAAGTCAATTTACCAGTTCCTACTACCTCGATCTTTCCTTGTAACACATTAATATCATCGACTACAATAATTCTATTATGATCTCCAACATCAATTTTTAATGAATTATTATTTTCAATTTTTATTGTAGTTAAATACATGTTTTCAGTAACATTTAATGTATAATCCTTAGTACCTGAATTTACATATATACCACCATCTAAAATAACGTTTTTATTACCCACAAGTTTATTTGAAGGCATACTATATGTCGGATACTCAGGAAATTCTGGCAATTTCATCATCCCTAGATTTCTCATACCAATTGGAATAGTAGTATTCATCCAATCGGGCTTTTTTAATGCTCCACTTTCAGAACCATTGGGAACGAATATATTTCCCGAGATCGACGCACCACCATCAAGTGAAATAGAATTTTTCTCTTTCATATTGGTTCCTACGCTTCCGATAATCGTTCCATTGGGCATACTTATATTTCCATTTACAAAAACAGCTGTGCCGTCCGGAACTTTAATTGTGGGTAAACTAGTTGGTGTATCTGTTCCTACATTTCCATCACTGTTATTCCCACCTTGGCCATTGCCTATACTTGGAAGCACTTCATAATTCAAAGTTATAATTTGACTTACTGTTCTTACCTTTTTCCCTATTTTTCCTGTAGAACGGATTTCGTACTTCGAAATATCACGGTCAATCGCCTCTTTTATTTCAACATGTATAATCTTGGGAATTTCTCCGTATAAATCTTCAAATTGCTGATTTTCTGCATCTCCCTCAATATCAGCTAAACGAATTTTTTCACTTACCATCTGAAAAAATTTAGTTTCATCGTCAACTTTAGTAAATTGAGGAGCAGTGGTAATTGCAATTTCATTTATTCGGGCTAGTGTATAGTTCACTCCAGATTCCGCAATGTAGAAAACTGACTGGTCGTCCTGCTCTCCCCTAGTCATTTTAGAATTATTCAATGATAGTCCAATTATGGAGGTGCCTAAAACAGCCATTACAACCAGAACCATTAAAACAACAACAAGTGTATACCCTTTGTCGTTTCTCATGACTCCCCTCCTTCTCTAATCACGATGGTTGTCTCAATCTTTTTCGCATCTTTATTCCTATTAAGTTTATCATCGCTAAACACTTCAATTTTTAATGCTTTACCATCAGGAGACTCCACTTTGAAATCTTTAATATTATCAGCAAGCACTTCATCATTTTTAAATAAAGTGGTACCCTTTCGTCGATAAATATCCGTCTTTGTCTCTTTTTTAATTTCCAGCACATCTTCATCGAATACTCTAAAATTATTCTCTTTTCTAATCTCTTTCGTAAGATATTTCATTACATATAGAATGTTTTCCTGATGTTCTGTTTTTTCTTTTTGGATATCATACTCTTTTTTACCAGAGAGATAGACTCCAAATATCATCAATCCTATTAGTGACAAAAGCACTAGAACAGCCAATAATTCTACCAGTGTTACACCTTTTTGATCTGTGACAGAGTTTCCCATTAGTTTTCCCCCCACCATAGAATTGTTTCCATCTGGGCTCTCAGCTTTTCCTCTAGGTCCAATTGAGATACTTTTACTAGTACGTGTGAAGTTTGATGAGTCACGTCTTTATTAAAGATAATTACAACTTTATAGGATAACTCTGGAATTTCTCGTTCCAATACAATTTCTCTAGCAGTCGAAGGAACTATTTTATAACTAACTCTACCCTCATTCTTTATTACTCTTTCACTTTCCTTAAGCTTTTTTGCTAAGTCAGTAAGGCCATCCTCCTGTCCTTTTATACTAATAATATATTCCATTTCAGATTGAGCAATATATGTTGCATCCATAAACTCTTCAGAAGCTTTATTTTGTTTTGCGACAGTGGGAAAGACTGCCAAGAAGGAAATTATTATAATTGATAGCAACACTAGAGATGCTAAAACCTCCACAAGAGTCATTCCTGAATTTTTTTTCACATAATGCATAAACATATTGGTCTTCCTTCCTGAAATGATTCTTTGATTTCTAAATATATATTAACCTTTATTATCGTCGTATTTTACTATGCAAAATAAAACTAAATACCCTACTATAAATATATAAGTCTATAAAACGCCTTATATTAAGCCTATTATCTCAATAAACTGCTTAATAAGTAAAGAGAGCCAACGACTACTTTTATGTATTTTTGTGAACTTTTCAATTCCACTTCTTCAAATGAAACTACATGGCTCGTTTCTATAGGACAAACCGCCTGCAAATCCTTAGCTTTCGCGGCTTGTATATGTGGAAAATCCACGAATGTAAAACTATTTGCGAGCGATGCCAAGATCTTCAAAGTTTCTGCGTAATCTTTTGTATTCAACATCCCGACAATCCAATCAACCTTTTCACCTGGAAATTGCTCTTCGATCGTACGCACCAACATAGTAGCTGCCGCAGGGTTATGTGCTCCGTCAACATACACGTTCTCAGCAATCTTCTGGAATCGGAAAGGCAACTCGACATGCGCAATTGCCTCAGCTACTTTCTCCTGTTGCAATGGGACACCCGCCTGCAGTAATGCTTCGAGTGCGACTGCGTGATTGATTGCCTGATGTGGCCCCTTCATATTTCTGACAGGGATTTCGAATGTCGACATGCCACTGAACGTTTCGATATCTCCCTGCTGCATAGTGAAATCTTTACCATAAGCACGTACCATACTTTTAGTGGCTTTAGCTTCTGATAATATTACATCTGTTACAATTTCCGATAACTCCCCGATAACGACAGGTTTGTATGGCTTAATAATCCCCGCTTTATGCTCAGCAATTTTCTCTACTGTATCCCCAAGAAACCCAATATGATCCAATGCAATTGATGTAATGACTGACACTAAAGGCGTCACGACATTCGTACTGTCATACCTGCCACCCATCCCCGTCTCAAGCAACACATAGTCAGGTCCTGCGTTACGAAACGCCAAAAAAGCCGCCACTGTCAGCAATTCAAAGTCCGTCAGCATGCCGCTCAATCCTGCTGCTTCCATTTCCTCAAACACATACTCAAGCTCTTCTTGTGTAATCGGCTTTCCATTAATTCGAATCTGATCATGTACGTCGAGGATTGCGGGTGAAGAAAATACGCCCGTTTCAAATCCATGTGCCTGCAGGATTGCTTCCATTACCGCAATCGTTGAACCTTTACCGTTTGTACCTGCCACATGAATAATCCGCAGCTCCTTCTCGGGATTCAACACACATGCCAATGCCTCTTCTATCGCGTCTAACCCTGGTTTAATCGAGTCATCACTCATAAGTTCAAATTGTTTTTTATATTCGTCAAGTTTTGGAATCAAAGAAATTCCTCCTGTGCTAAAATTGAATTATATACAGTATAGCAAAGGTGGCGTCTCGATTGAAAAGTTGTTGGGTTATTTATAATGGTAGTTTGACGAGTGATAAATTCGCTGATCAGGCGCGACTTGTGCAAGAAGCGGCAGAACGTGCGGGAGTGACAGCGAAAATCCTGAAAAATTATGAAGTACTGATGGATCTGCAAAACCAAATTGCCAATGCTCCTGATTTCGTTGTGTTTCTTGATAAAGATACATTGCTTGCGACGTATTTAAAAAATATGGGTATTCCCGTCTTCAATGATCCTGAAGTAATTGAGACATGTGATAATAAAGCAAAGCAATATTTGGAGCTAGCGAAGCATGGTGTAGCGATGCCGAAGACGATTATTGCACCGAAAGTCTACCCGAATTTCACGATTACCGATAGCGGGTATTACGAGCATGTTCTTGAGACACTTGGCTTGCCGATGATTATTAAAGAAGGTCATGGTTCATTCGGTATGAAAGTCTATCTAATTGAGACGAAAGAAGCGTTTGAAGAGAAAGTTCATGAACTACGCGGTGTCGATTATGTATTTCAGGAATTCATCGAAAGCAGTCGAGGTCGGGATCTACGCGTCAATATCGTGGGAGACCGTATCATTGCGGCTATGTATCGTCACTCAGAGACAGATTTTCGAGCGAATATTACGAACGGTGGTGTGGCTGAAGTTGTAGAATTGACAGCCGCACAGGAAACCCTTGCGATGGAAGCTGCAAAAGCAGTTGGTGCTGAATTCGCGGGAGTGGATCTATTATTTGGTCCCGACGAACAGCCTTTAGTATGCGAGGTCAATGGCGCGGCCCACATCCGCAATCTATTGAACGTCACTGGCATCAATGTAGCCGATGCGATGATCGCGTACATAGTGGAGAAGATTCAATGAAAGGTGCCGTCTATTATAACAAGGAAGAAGCGAAACGGAATCAAGCGTTTATCGAAGACTTATTGAAAGAAGCAAATAACGCTGGGATTGAATTAAATCTGATCACCGATTCACCTACTGAGCCTCTGGATTTTATTTTATTCCGTGATCGTCATCCTGATTTATCTTTAGAATTAGAGCAAGCCGGCTATCACTTATTCAACCGTGCCAGTGTCCAAAAAATCGCCAATGATAAATTGCGTACATTTGAACTCGCTACTTTACTTGGTATTCCGGCAGTTCCCACATGTAGGGCGGATCGGTTACCAGCATTCCCTTTCATATTGAAAACACGTGGAGGTCATGGTGGAAATGAAGTATTTTTATGTGAATCAACGCAACAAGTTGAAGATGTGTTGAATCAATTCAATTCTGACGAGCTAATCGCGCAGCCTTTCATTGATTCTCATGCAACGGACGTCCGGGTTTTTATGCTCGGTAACGAAGTTCTAGGTGCGGTTAAACGAACAGGTGCCAAGGATTCATTCAAGTCCAATTACACATTAGGTGGTACAGTCGAAAAGTATACGCTGAACAATTCTCAAACAAAACAAGTCCAAATGATTTCCCAGGCAATTTCAAGTGACTATATCGGCATTGATTTTATACTTCCAACTGAAGGCGGCTGGTTGCTCAATGAAATCGAAGACCCTGTCGGTGCGCGCTCCCTCTATCAAACGCATGATTTCTCGGTCGCAAAGAAATTACTCGACTATATTGTTAAACAACTGGGTGATGAATGATGATACGAAAACGCTATACTAATTTAGATGATGTAGATACACACAAGACCCTTCGTGATATGGTTCGGTGGCAGAAGGAACGCAGCGAGAATAAGAAGGATTTAAGCATTGTGATCGAGCAAGCACCTTCGAAAGAAATAGAAAAACTTTCTACCAATCGATCAGGGACATCGATCACTTGGATTGGGCACTCGACTTTTTTAATTCAGATTAATGGACTGAATATACTTACTGATCCGGTTTGGGCGAAGCGTATGGGATTCCAGAATCGATTGACTGAACCTGGTATAACTCTTAAAGAGTTACCAGCGATAGATGTCGTACTCATTTCTCATGGCCATTATGATCATCTGGATTTCGCAACGATCAGACGGTTGAAAGGAAATCCTACATATTTTGTTCCAGTTGGATTGAGCAGCAAGTTTAAGATACGTGGATATAAAAAAGCAATTGAAGCGGAATGGTTTGATTCATTTGTGCTTGAAGGCATGACGTTCACGTTCGTACCCGCACAGCACTGGACGAAACGTACATTTACGGACACGAATACTTCTCACTGGGGTGGCTGGATCATCGAAAGTGAACATCATGCCATTTACTTCGTTGGGGATACAGGATACTTCCGTGGATTCCAAGAAATAGCGAAACGTTTTACTATCGATACGGTGCTTATGCCGATTGGCGCGTATGAGCCGGAATGGTTCATGAAGGAAAGTCACTTAACTCCTGAAGATGCGGTGAAAGGATTTTTAGATATAGCAGGAACAACATTCATTCCGATGCATTACGGAGCGTACCATTTAGCAGATGACACGGGACCAGAAGCGATTGAACGACTGGATGCGGAGTGGACTAGATTGCAGTTGGATGAAGATCGATTGAAGAAGCTGCTTCTTGGCGAGACATTGTGGATCAAATAAAAAAGCGGCTATCGCAGAAAGTCATATTTCAATGATTCTCTGCGGTAGCCTTTTTCTAGTAGAGGAATGAACCATATTACATATAAGTAGTTCAAACTCCACGGAGCGTTTGTTGAAACGAAAGCTATCTACCCCTATGATTAGTAAAGAGCAGGAGGGAAAACGATGGGTACAAATAAAGTCGGTGAATTAATTTATAGGATCCGTATAGAAAAAGGACTTACACAGAAACAACTGGCTGATCAAATGAATATTTCAGATCGGACCATCTCCAAATGGGAGCGTGGATATGGTTATCCCGATGTCTCGCTACTATCCGATTTATCCGGACTATTAGGCGTCAACATAGAAAATATCTTGGAAGGTGATTTACTATCCAATGAATTCATAGGAGGAAATATGAAAAAATCTAAGTACTTTGTCTGTCCATCATGCAATAATATCGTCATGGCAACGGGCGATATTACAATATCTTGCTGCGGCAGAAAACTAGAAGCTCTTGAAGCAAAGAAAGCGACGGATGAAGACAAGTTAACTATAGAAGAAATGGACAATGAACGGTTTATTTCAAGCGACCATCCGATGACAAAAGATCATTATATTTCGTTTATCGCATTCGCTACGGGTGACCAAGTCCAAATCATCAAACAGTATCCTGAGTGGAATTTCCAAACACGACTACCTATACGAAAACACGGCACATTACTATGGTACGACACAAAACTCGGTTTGTATTATCAATTTATCTAAATAAGATCAAATGATAAAAAAGCACTTTCATCAACGAAGTGCTTTTTTAAACGACTCATTTAATTATATCTAAAAAATTCTACTGTTTGCATGAACGTGATCCGAGCTAATTCTTCATCATATGCGGAAGTGTACGGATCACTAAATCCATGTCGCGCATCAAAAACTTCTATTTTCACATTCGGCTTTTCCAATTTCGATACCACTTCTTTCACATTAAAAGACTTCTCCACATTCGGAAAATACAGCAATGTCGGACAGTTCGGATGAAACTCTACATAATCTCGAATACGTGATCCATAGTATCCAACGATTCCATCTACACACTCTTCCTCACTGCACAACCAAGCCACTGTAGCCCCCACACTAAATCCTAGAATAAATATTTTCGAGTATTGATCTTTTATACCCTTTACTAGCTCTTTTACTTTGTCTGCGCTGTCATCGAAACCCGCGTATGCCATAAAGTTCTTATAAGCTGTTTCCTCTTGAGCGTAATCAAAAGGTGCTTCTAACGGTAATAGATTCGGACAAACTACGTCGAAGTTTTGCTTAGACAGTGATTCACATGTATCTTTTATAAATGGATTGATCCCGTATATTTCATGGAGGATAATCACACAACTCGAAGAACCAGTCTGTATTTTCAACATGCTGCTCAAGACGCTCGCTTTCTGGAAGTAATCGATTCAATAATCAGAACCGCCACCAAAGCAGATACTACTTTTTTCATCCTATCAAATACCTCTCTTCTAAAATGTGCATGACCATTACATCTCTTCCATATTACTATAACTTTCATAAGCAAAATATCCACCCAATAAACCTAATGATGCGCCTATACTAAAGGCAAAGCCTAGGGAGATTGGAGAGATCATACTAATAAGCAAACCCAGTACACAACCTATCAACATGCCAAGCGGTATCAAACTGTCCAATAACGTCTGAGCGCTCTTCGACTTTTTCTTTGGCAACTCTCCTTGTTTTATCTTACTATCTAAACGTCTAATGACAAATACTACAATCAGGCCCGCTATTATAATAGGAAGTACAATGCCAAAAATTTCTAAAACTGCTTGCATACTAGTAGCCCCTTTCTGAAGCTAGACAAATAATTATATTATGTAAAGTATTTTTTCTACTAGCGAAATACCGACTCACAAACAAGACTCTCACTTCTGCTCTTTGCGACAGAGAGAATATCATACGTTTTTTTAGTATACAATTGATCTGAGTCCCATTCGATATTTACCGCAGCTAGATCTTCTGTTTGGTGATGGTCTGTGTTATTCATAAACGTAACATCTGACGGTGAGAAATCATAATTTTCACCAAGGGATGTGTTGAACAAAAACACAGAACATAATACAAATACCAACATATAGACTGATTTCATAGAACACCTCTTTATTTTTGAGATTTTGTTCTACATAGCAAGTGTCTTCATATACATCACTCTCTTGTTTTGTACCAGCATAGCGCTTTCCGTTCCATTTCCTTCACAAACGAATTCTTCCCATCTATATAAGATTCAATATCATCAGGAAACGCGACAGCCAGTTTCTTTTTCAAGTCTCCATAAAGCTTACATTCTTCCCGATGAGCACGAAGATAATCTCTAACAGCCAAATGACGATCGATATCATGATGATTGTCCTGTTGGAATACATGGATTTGATGCGTTCGTAGATTTTCACCTTTTCTAAAATACCGTCTACCTGCTATCCCGAATTCTCCAAGTGCTTCATAACCGATTTTATTCATTGCCATAGTAAACGCGTCTACATTTTCAATGCTCTTCACTACGGGCATTATATCGACAATTGGTTTTGCTGGTAGTCCTTCTACAGATGTACTGCCAATATGATGAATATGCACTAATTCTTCTTTAAAAATCTTGGCGATCTTTTGAGATTCGTTTTTAAACAACTCTGGCCATTTATTATCGTATTCCACTACTTCCACTTTCATATCGTGCCTCCCTCTCATTTTACTGAACAACGTTTAACTATTTTGTTAATCCTCCCAATAAAAGATGGCATTCAACACTAGATATTGGTGCTCATTGCGATAAGTCGTTGGGATTTTTGTTTTAAACGATAGCGGTGTACTCATTTCATTTGCAGTCAATCGCTTGTAATCAAACTCCTCTAATGCATTTTGTAATTCTGCCGCTAGTGTTTTCAATTCCTTACCAACAATTAACGAAATAGGAGTATCAAGAATTGAACCGTGGCCACTGGTCACTTCCTCGTTCGTTTCTATACGAATAGTTTTATACCTAACGTCTTCTCCCATTATAGCGACAGGTGCTAGACGACTTATATCGAGTAAAATACCTCTTATCTCTATCTCACGCATTCTATTTATTTCTTCCACAACGATACAATCTTTTTTCCAATAACAAAAGAACTCTACAAAGGAAGCATAGCCACTGCCGAAATGATTCCATTCCGCTTCGCAGACTACATTGTAGATGCGATTGATTCGATAGAACAGCCGATTGATATGCGCCAAAGTTTCTTCTTCATCACTGCGGTCATAAGGAAAACTATCTCCAATAACCTTCCCTTCGATGAGCATGCGTAATTGTTGATCTGTAAAAATGTAAAACACCTCGTCTCTCATTATTCTACTGAACGCCACTCTCGAGAATCGAAAATGTCTCTTGTTCACAATTTATCTCCGCCAACGCCCCATATGGTAATATAAACTTAGGTTCTGTATGGCCAAAGTTCAAATTATATAAAATAGGTAGTTGCTCCAAACCATATTCTTTCATGACTTGGAGAATCTCTTCTTTATACTCCTCAAAGTATTCCTCATCTTTCGGTTTTCCGAAAATAATCCCATTCGCTTTCTGTAAGATTCCTTGCGCTGCATAATTTCGCAACCAGTAACGAATGAAATTAGGATCAGGCTTCTCCTCTGAGGTTTCAAAGAATAGTATACTATCGTTCCAATACTCGTCTTCAGGCCAAATCACTGTACCTTTCGCAAATTCCAATACTTCGATACATCCGCCAATCAATCTTCCTTGCACAGTACCTGTGCCTTGAAGGAGTTCGTATCCAGTATTCTGATTCATCGTACGTCTCTTATCTTTATTCGACTCGATCCATTCCAACCGCTCACTTGTCCAATTTTCAGCTGGTGGTA
Source organism: Sporosarcina ureae (assembly GCF_002082015.1). Classification (GTDB taxonomy): domain Bacteria; phylum Bacillota; class Bacilli; order Bacillales_A; family Planococcaceae; genus Sporosarcina; species Sporosarcina ureae_A. Next base: position 472,184 of record NZ_CP015109.1, read on the forward strand.
TCTCACCAATGATTTCATTGGAAAAGAGAGTTCGGTTCACCATCTCAACTGTGTAGGAATCCATTTCAATATTTTCCGCGAAATCAGTTAAGATGGCTGGTCCATAGAAAGACGAAATACCTGCTTTATGACAAAATAGATGAGATATCGTAACGTCGGAGTATCCCATAAATATTTTCGGGTTTTCTTGTATTACGCTACAATCAATATATGGAAGTAAGCGGATGCTGTCCTCTCCTCCGATATTCGCAATAATTCCTTTAATATCGGGGTCCTTAAATGCAGTCATCAAATCTTCAGCACGAGCTTTCGGATTCGCATAGAGAAAGTCGGCTCCTTTTAAACTGTTCGGCATCGGTACAACAGTTAAGCCGAATATCTCTTCCAATCTTTTTACGCCTTGCTCATAACGCCATCTGATTACCGGTTCACCCGCACCTCCCCATGACGGACTCACTGTCGCGACCTGATCTCCACGCTGCAACTTCTTCGGTTTCATTAACATGTACTTTCCCCCTTTGAAACTTAAAGAATCCATCTCATTTGGATCGTTTTCAACATATGGCCGTCAAAGTGATCATCGTATTCTTTAACTGTCTTAAATCCTCTCGCTTCATAAAATTGTCGTCCAACTAGATTTTCCTTTTCTACTTCAACTATAATTTCTTTTATATCTCCAAGAACTTCAATTCCTTTTTGTATAAGAGCTGAACCCATTCCCTTCCCTTGTTGATCTGGATAAAGATAAATAGCGCGCAGTCCGGATTTGCCGTCTTCATCTACTGATGAAAAATCAGCAAACCCGACCACTTCATGATTGAGAACTGCAACAAATAGATTAGAATTTTGTAGACGCGTATCCATCATAGACGTATCGTAAGCCGCATCCAAAAAGCAGTCTTGAATCGTACGAGGAATAATCCCTTCATACGTAGCATGCCAACTCTCCCTAGCAATATCTTGAACCTTCTCGATATCTCCATTTACCATCTCACGTACTAAAAAACCCATATAGCACCCTCCTAACTTTCATAATATTGTGGTTCCAATTATACCCATTCAATTGATTGAATACTATACTTAAAATATGTTTATAGATTTGGAGGGACTATAGCACACGGGTCTGTTTCGAAGAACAACCCCTCCTCAACTACAAACCAAAAAGCCCATCCGACAGCATTACGCTGTGGAATGGGCTTTCAACTTCTTTAATTTCCTTTTAAATTTCTTTTAGTTCCGCAATACGACGCTCAACCGCCGCATACTTCTCCAAATAATCCTTCTCTTTCGCACGTTCTTCCTCAACAACTGATTCAGGAGCTTTAGCAGTAAAGCGTTCATTTGATAATTTGCCCTGAACTCGCTTCACTTCACCTTGCCACTTGCCAAGCTCCTTCGTCAAACGAGCCAACTCTTCTTCAATATCAATCAACCCTTCAAGCGGCAAATACAACTCTGCCCCTGTTACGACTGCTGACATCGTCTTACCTGGCGCATTCACCTTCACACCAATTGTTAACGTTTCTGGATTACAGAAACGCACAAGATAGTTACGGTTCTCTTCCAATACCGCCACTGTCTTCTCATCCTTCGCTGAAATATACAAATCGACTTTACGGCTCATCGGTGTATTCACTTCCGCACGGATATTTCGTACGGATTTAATAATATCCATCAACAATTTCATATCAGAAGCGCGAGACTTGTCCATCATGGCTGCATTTACTTCAGGCCACTTCGCTACTGTGATCGATTCTCCTTCATGCGGAAGGTTCTGCCAAATCTCTTCTGTAATGAAAGGCATTAATGGATGTAGTAAGCGCATCGTCTGATCTAGGACATGTGCAAGAACCGAACGCGTCATTTTTTTCGCTGCTTCGTCTTCACCGTATAGTGGCAATTTCGCCATTTCGATATACCAGTCACAGAAGTCATCCCAAATGAAGTTATATAGCGCGCGGCCCATTTCACCGAACTCATAACGGTCAGCTAAGCTTGTTACCGATTCAATCGTTTCATTCAGACGAGTTAAGATCCATGCATCTGCAACAGATTTCTTTCCTGAGAGATCGATTTCTTCATACTTCATACCGTCCATATTCATTAATGCGAAACGGGAAGCATTCCAAATTTTATTCGCAAAGTTCCAGATTGCTTCTACTTTTTCTGTAGAGTAACGTAGATCTTGTCCTGGTGAAGAACCTGTTGCTAGGAAGTAACGTAATGCGTCTGCACCATATTGCTCAATTACGTCCATTGGATCTACACCGTTGCCAAGAGATTTAGACATTTTTCGCCCGTCTTCCGCACGTACTAATCCGTGGATCAAGACATCTTTGAATGGACGCTCTTCCGTAAACTCAAGTGCTTGGAAAATCATGCGGGACACCCAAAAGAAGATAATATCATATCCTGTAACAAGGGCATCTGTTGGGTAATATTTTTTGAATGTTTCGCTGTCTACATCTGGCCAGCCCATAGTCGAGAACGGCCATAATGCAGATGAGAACCAAGTATCCAGTACGTCATTGTCTTGTGTCCAGTTTTCTGTGTCAGCCGGTGCTTCCTGGCCAACGTAGATCTCGCCTGTTGTGTTGTGATACCACGCCGGAATTCGATGACCCCACCATAGTTGACGAGAAATACACCAGTCATGAACGTTTTCCATCCAGCTCAAGTACGTTTTCTCGAAACGCTCAGGCACAAACGTCACTTTTTCTTCTTCATTTTTTTGAAGATTAATTGCTTGCTCGGCAAGTGGCTGCATATTAACAAACCATTGTGTTGAAAGATAAGGCTCCACTACTGCACCGCTTCGTTCCGAGTGTCCAACAGAGTGCATATGATCTTCAATTTCAAATAGCACATTCATCTCTTGCAAATCTTTGACGATTTGCTTACGGCATTCGAAACGATCCATACCTTCATACTTGCCAGCAAATTTATTCATCGTACCGTCTTCATTCATCACCAATACACGTGGCAAGTTATGGCGGTTACCTATTTCAAAGTCATTCGGGTCATGGGCTGGTGTGATTTTTACTGCACCGCTTCCGAAGTCCATTTCTACGTAGTCGTCCGCGACGATCGGAATTTCACGTCCTACAATCGGTAATGTAACCATCTTGCCGATCAAATGCTGGTAGCGTTCGTCATCCGGATGAACCGCAACAGCTGTATCACCGAGCATCGTTTCAGGACGTGTTGTCGCTATTTCAATTGAGCCTGTGCCATCAGCCAGTGGGTAACGCATATGATAGAATGCACCCTGTACATCTTTATGGATCACTTCAATATCAGATATCGCTGTCTTCGTCGCAGGATCCCAGTTGATAATGTATTCACCGCGATAGATCAGCTTTTTCTTATACAACTTAACGAATACTTCACGTACCGCTTTTGACAACCCTTCATCCAAAGTAAAACGCTCTTGGGAGTAATCGAGAGCCAGACCAAGTTTCGCCCATTGTGAACGGATATGGCTAGCGTATTCTTCTTTCCATTTCCATGTTTCTCGTACGAAGTTTTCGCGGCCAAGATCATAACGCGTTTTGCCTTCAGCACGAAGTTTCTCTTCTACTCTTGCTTGTGTCGCAATTCCAGCGTGGTCCATTCCTGGCAACCACAACGCGTCGTAACCTTGCATACGCTTCATGCGGATGAGCATATCTTGTAAAGTCGTATCCCATGCGTGCCCTAAGTGAAGTTTACCTGTAACGTTAGGTGGTGGAATCACAATCGTATACGGTTCTTTTTCGCTTGTTACATCTGATTCAAAATACTTTCCTTCAAGCCACCATTCATAACGTCCCTTTTCAACTGCCTGCGGATCGTATTTAGTCGGCATCGTCAATTCATCAGTCATTTCAGTTCCTCCTTCAAATAAAAAGGGATACAAAAAAGCTCCACTCATCCCGGTAAAAGGACGAAGGAGCTCGTGGTACCACCTTTATTTATGAACGCTAAATAGCATTACATCTTCATGATTTGGTAACGGTCTTCACCGGATCCTGCTACTACAACTTCACAGAAACTGCTCATAGGGGACTTCCATATGTTGTTTCCAGGTACGTTCCACCAATCGTACCCTCTCTAAAGAAAACGGTTCACATGTACTTTCCTACTCTTCGCATTTATATTCATATACCCATTATTATAAGCGAAACATGTAGAGTCCGTCAACTGAATAGTAGTCTATAAAGAAAGGATGGTGAACGATGCGAAAAGGTTATAACCCATATCTATTGCCGCCATGGCTTCGGAAAACGAGATTTTACTGTAAAGGCTTTATCATCCCGTTAACCGTGTTTCAGTTGATACGGTTACTCATTGTTCCGACGACCGGCGACATTTTACTATTTTGCTTACTCGCCGCTTTGTCTTTCTGCTTCTACAAAAACATTATTTGAATGGAAGATCTTTCTTGTTACATCGTCATCCAGCTCGGCGATGTATAAGAGAAAGTCTTCCATTTCATTAGTTACTTGCTCTACCGCACGGTCAGCATTTGCTAGAAATTCCATATGGGAAGTCGATGCAGCTACGAACTCCGGTGATGCGGGTTCTTCTTCGACCGCTACGGTTTCCTGTACAGGCTCTTGCACGAGTTGTTCCCGTTTCAACTGTACCGTCCACTCTAGTTTCAATCCGCCGTCTTCTTGCGATGTAGCTTGAACATCTTGCACTTCAAGTTGCAGGTTCCCATCGAGTTCAGCTGGTAGATCCACATTGAGTGGCACCGCATATTCAAAATACCCCTTATTGTTCTCTACTTCGACGTCATTAATAATCAATAAATCTTCAGCCGTGAGTTCCACTTGCTTGTCTGCATCAAATACAACGTTTGCTGCGATATGATAAATCCCTTGCAAACGAATCGCTTCTTCTGTACGATCCTCCGTAAACCCTGGCGTCACCTTTACTTCAGCCGATTCAGCAAATGCCCCATACTCAGCAGGGAAATAAAAAGACTCTTGTAATGTCCATTGATGCGTCGTCATTATCGCTTCACTCCTTTTTTTAACTCAGGCTACTATATGAAAAGTTAGAAGAGTTTAGAAGCGGAGTATACTGGAGATAGGGAATGAAATAATCGCTACCGCACCATTTTACCTAACTATTCATTAAAAAACGCCAAGCAAATATATTTGCTTGACGTTTCTTTATTATCGCTTCAATTTCTCAAACACTGTATGGAATGCTTCCACAGTTTTCGCGATGTGCTCTTCTGTGTGTGCTGCTGACAGGAACATACCTTCGAATTGGGAAGGTGGTAATAAAATACCTTCTTCCGCCATGAGACGGTAATATTCTGCGAACAGTTTCAAATCAGATGTTTTCGCAGCATCGTAGTTATTAACGCGTTGATCCGTAAAGAAGAAGCCGATCATCGAACCAGCACGATTGACGGTATGCGGAATATTATTAGCTTTCGCAGCTGCACGGAAACCTTCTTCCAACTGATCGCCAAGCTTAAGGAAGTGTTCGTATGTTTTAGGTGTCAACTTTTTCAACGTTTCAATTCCCGCTGTCATCGCTAACGGGTTACCAGACAATGTCCCTGCCTGATAAATAGTTCCTGCCGGTGCTACATGCTCCATAATCTTACGGGAACCGCCATACGCTCCTACAGGCAATCCGCCGCCGATTACTTTACCAAGACATGTAAGGTCAGGTTTGATGTTGAAATGACCTTGTGCGCATTTATATCCTACACGGAATCCAGTCATCACTTCATCGAAGATCAGTAACGAACCGTTTTCTTCTGTCAACTCACGTAAACCTTTAAGGAAGCCGCTATCCGGTCCTACAACACCCATGTTTCCTGCAACGGGTTCTACAATAATTGCAGCCAGGTCGTCTCCGTACTCTTTAATAGCCAGCTTGACACTTTCCAGGTCGTTATATGGAACTGTGATGGTGTTAGACGCAATGGATTCAGGTACTCCAGGGCTATCAGGTAATCCTAATGTAGCAACACCCGATCCCGCTTTAATGAGCAAGGAGTCCGCATGTCCATGATAGCAACCTTCGAATTTAAGAATTTTATTACGCTTCGTATAGCCTCGAGCTAAACGAAGTGCACTCATCGTTGCTTCTGTACCTGAAGAAACCATACGCACCATTTCGATGGAAGGTACACGGTCGATTACAAGCTCTGCCAATTCATTTTCTAGAAGAGTAGGTGCTCCGAAACTTGTACCAGTTTCAGCTACTTTTTGAATTGCAGATACTACGTCAGGGTGCGTGTGACCAAGGATTAGAGGACCCCAAGATAGAATGTAGTCTATATATTCATTGCCATCGATATCCTTAATGATCGCACCTTTACCACTTTCCATAAAGATTGGATCCATGTTCACTGATTTGAATCCACGAACAGGTGAGTTGACGCCACCTGGCATTAATTCAACTGCCTCTTTGAATGCCTGTTTAGATTTCGTATATGTTTTTTGTCCCATATTACTTCTCCTCCAACCAGCGAGCGGCATCTTTTGCATGATACGTCATGATAATATCTGCGCCTGCACGCTTCATACTTGTTAACGTCTCTAATACAATTTTCTTCTCATCTACCCAGCCGTTTAATGCAGCGGCTTTGATCATAGCATATTCCCCACTGACATTATACGCTACGACAGGCAATAATACGTGATTCTTCACGTCGCGAATGATATCAAGGTAAGACAAGGCCGGCTTAACAATTAAGAAGTCTGCACCTTCAACGATATCGGATTCCGCCTCACGCATAGCTTCCATGCGGTTTGCTGGATCCATTTGATACGTTTTTCGATCACCAAATTGTGGTGTGGATTGCGCTGCTTCACGGAATGGACCGTAATAAGCTGATGCATATTTAACTGCATATGACATGATCGGAATGTTTTGGAACCCCGCATCATCTAGCGCTTGACGAATAACTGCCACAAAGCCATCCATCATATTGGATGGCGCAATAATATCAGCTCCCGCTTTCGCTTGACTGACGGCTGTCTTGGCAAGTAATACGAGGCTTGCATCATTATCTACATCGTTGTCATGAATAACGCCACAGTGTCCGTGATCTGTATACTCGCATAGGCAAGTATCTGCTACTACGACTAATTGTGGATGACGTTCTTTCACTGCCCGTGTTGCACGCTGGATGATTCCTTCATCATCATACGCTTCGGAACCAGTTGCGTCCTTCTCAGAAGGAATACCAAATAAAATTATAGAAGAAATACCTAATTCGACTACTTCATCCGTTTCTTTTAATAATAAATCAATGGAGAACTGATCTACTCCCGGCATTGAAGCGATAGGATTACGTACGTTCTCGCCTTCTGTAACAAAGATAGGATAAATGAAATCCGCTGCCTTAATTTCCGTCTCTCTCACCATCGCTCTAACGGTCGGATGTGTACGAAGTCTACGATGACGCTTAAATTCTATTGGATTCATTTGAATTCTCCCTTTCGTTTAGCCAGTTCATGGACTAGCTCGACTAATGTATACGTTTCAGGTTTGACGTGAACGGGCGCACCTACTTTTAACAATGCACGTTCCGTAACATGGCCAATTGCGCAAACCGTAAAGCCAAACCACGTCGTTTTCGGTGCAATACGTGAAGAGAACACTTCCACCGCTGAAGGGCTTGCGAATAATACGGACACCTGATTTTTATGAAGTATAAAGCGACTTAATTTATCTATCTCACTCGTTGCACTCTTGGTCTCATAGACTGTCCATTCCGATACATGAAACGGCAATTCCTCGCGAATCAAACTTCCTGCGAGAGAACCTTTCAAAAAGACTACATGTAATCGTTCTGACTTTTTTGGATTAAACTGTTTGACGAAAACATCTGCACTAAACACGCTTGGAATGAAAGATACAGCAAAACCAAGTCGGTCTAGCGCAGCCGCTGTTCGTGTACCGACTGCTGCGACTTTGCCGTTAAACGTATCTGCCGTTACATTGAACCGTATCATCTTCGCACGGAACGCAGCAACTGCTGATTGGCTCGTAAAAATGAGCCAATCAGCTTTCATTGCTTGCTGCAACTTTTGCTGATCAGCCTTCTTCTGTATTTCTCCTACTTCAATCAGCGGAATCGAAACCGGAATGCCACCGTACTTTTTCACAAGTTCGGCCGCTTCCGTAGACTTTGGTGTTCCGGTGAAAATAACCGTTTCTCCTGCTAACGGTAATGCATCACGCATCCATTTCCGCCTTCACTTTCTTGATTACTTCAGCAGCACCTTGGTCACGTAAAATTTTACTGACTTCTTTACCAACTGCGACAGGATCTGTTCCTTTCACCGTTTCGCGGAACACTTGAATTGCATCCGGAGACGCGATGAAGCCAGTCATCTCTACTTCATTACCATCAAACGTTGCAAATCCACCAATAGGTACTTGGCAAGATCCATCCATTTCATTAAGGAACGTGCGCTCAGCCTGTAATTCAACCCAAGTCTTCTCGTCCGTTAGTTTTGCCAGTTCATTTAGTAATTCTGTATCATCTTCACGACATTCAATCGCTAATGCACCTTGCCCTACTGCTGGAATACAATCATCAAGCGAGAGGTGTTCTGTGACGATGTTATCATCCCAGCCCATACGCTTAAGCCCTGCAGCGGCTAAGAGAATTGCGTCAAATTCACCATCATGTAGTTTACGTAAACGTGTATCAATGTTCCCGCGAATCCACTTAATTTCAATATCTGGACGCAACATCAATAGCTGTGAACTGCGACGAAGACTAGATGTACCAACAACCGCTCCGATTGGCAAGTCCATGAAGCGAACATGGTCGTTTGCAATGTACGCATCACGTGGATCTACACGTTTAGGAATACAGCCGACTGTCAAGCCGTCAGGAATTACCGCCGGCATATCTTTCATGCTATGTACGGCAAAATCGATTTCCTTATTAAATAATGCTTGTTGAATTTCTTTTACGAATAGTCCTTTACCGCCAACTTTTGACAACATGACGTCTAAGATTTGATCGCCTTTCGTCACAATTTCTTTTATCTCAAATTCAAATGGGGCACCTGCCTGCTTCATTTGTCCAATGAACCATTTCGTTTGAGTTAATGCTAGCTTACTTCTACGTGAACCTACAATAATTTTTCTCACAATACTCTTCCTTTCTTATACCCATAAATGAAATTGTGACAGCGTACTGCCCAAAAAGAAATTAATGACCGTTAAAAGAAATGCAAATATTGTCATCCAGGCAAACTCCATTGATTGAAGCTTTCCCTTAAAGTTGAAATAAATAACCGAAGAATAGATGAGTAATATTGCAAATGACCCCATAATTTTCACATCAAATGGAGACCAGTTTTCAAGCGCTACATATGCCCACTGAACTCCGAATAGTAAACTAACGAATAGTATCGGAATGCCAGTATAGATCGACATTTTCATCCCCATCATCGTCTGATGCAAATTAGGTAGACTAGAAAAGCGTTTTCCAAACTTTTTACTTTTCAGTACGTTATATACAATCAAATATAATACAGCAAAAACAAAAGCTAATGCGAACACTGCGTACGAGAGGATTGCTGTCGTAATATGAACAAATAGTACTTCTGAAATGAGCGAATCACCGACAGTGGACGCTGTGTATTTCAAATTGGAAAAGACATGAATCATTAAAAAAGCAAATCCGATGATATTTGTGAAAAACACCATGAAATTCACTTTATATATCAACTGGAACACGATAGATAATGTGACCAGTAACCACACATAAAAATAAATTCCTTCAACTAGCGATAATACCGGAAAGCGTTTCATCTGAATAATATAAAGTGATAAAATCGCGGTTTGTGTAAGCCATACGGTAACGATGAGCCAAAAAGCAATACGATGAATCATTTTTGACTTCTTCAAGTAATCAATAAAATAAAAAACAAGACCGAGGGCATAAAGAACAATCATGAATTCCTGAAGTCTTGCGACGGTTAAATCAACCATATGCTATTCTCTGCCTTTCAAGCGAAAACCTCTCTTGTGTTAGTAAGGAGTGTTCGTCTTCATTGTCTCAAATGAGAGGGTGATACTGCAAATAATTGCATCTGTGGAAAGCATGGTTTTCTTATCATCGTAAATAGTTATACATATATTTCATATTTAATTGCATTAAAAAAGTGGGCCTGTACTGTTCTTGTGAAAGACAGATACAGAACCACCTGGGATTAGTGTTGATAATGTAAGCTCGTCATATCAGCAACGTCTGATTTTTGATCAGCACGTTTTTGAAGACGTTCTTTTGCTTGTAATGCCAGCTGTTCCTTTTCTGTTACGACATCTTCGGCAATACCAAAGATTTGTTCAAAAAGTGCGAGTTTCTCTGCTGCCTTTTTATCAGTAGATAATTCTTTAGCCTGTAAAATAGGTTCTTTTAATAATTGATTAATAATCGATTTTGTATGCTTGTTTAGAACTTTCTTTTCACGTTCTGTTAAATCCGGCATTTTGTTTTCGATGCTGGCCATTGTTTCACTTTGAATACGACTTGCTTTCTTACGAAGTGCAGAAATCATCGGCACGACACCTAGTGTTGTTAACCATTCTTTAAACGCAACTACTTCTTGTTCAATCATTAGACCAATTTCGTCAGCTGCCCGCTTACGTTCAGCCAGGTTTGCTTCGACAATACCTTGAAGATCATCGATATCATACAAGAATACACTATTCAATTCACCGATTTTTGGATCAAGGTCACGTGGTACAGCAATGTCCACCATGAATAGTGGCTTGCCTTTACGTAGTCTCTCTACAAAATCCATCAATTCATAATCGATGACATATTCAGTAGCACCCGTTGAACTGATTAAAATATCTGCTTCGAGTAACAAACACTGCAACTCTTGCATAGATTTCGCTTCACCATTAAATTTCGCTGCGAGAATTTCTGCTTTAGAGAATGTTCGATTGATTACGGTAATCTTTCCAACACCGCTTCCCTGCAAGTTCTTCACTGCTAATTCACCCATCGTACCAGCACCAAGAATGGCGATATGCTTATCCTTAAGTGAACCGAAAATCTTTCTACCCAGTTCTACTGCTGCATAGGAAACAGACACGGCATTTTCACCGATTGCTGTGTCAGTATGTGCTCTTTTCGCTGTCGTAATCGCTTGTTTGAACAATTCATTGAATACGGTACCTGTCGTACCAATATTTTGTGCAGCGAAAAAACTACTGCGAATTTGCCCTAAAATTTGTGTTTCACCAAGTACCATGGAATCAATGCCTGCAGTTACACGCAATAAGTGTTCCACTGCACCATCTTCTTCATGAATAATCAAGTGACTGGAGAATTCCTCCATAGGAATAGAAAACCAATCAGCAAGGAATCTTTTAATATAATAGCGTCCTGTATGAATTTGATCTACTACCGCATAGATTTCTGTGCGGTTACAAGTAGAAATAATGACGTTTTCTAGAATACTCTTTTGCTGTTGCAATGTTTGCATCGCTTGTGGCAAATCAGCTTCAACAAATGATAGCTTCTCTCTAATTTCGACAGGAGCGGTTCGGTGGTTAACACCGACAACGACTGTATACATTAGGTGCTCACACCTTTCGGAATCTTTTTCGTACATTCATTATAACATACATAGCGCTTTAGTCGGAACGCAATTGTGAACAACGTTTGAAGTCATAATGTAGCAATTCCATCTACCTAACTCGTTACTTACATACGACTTTCGATTTCACGCCATGCTTCCTCCATACCTATTCCTTTTTCAGATGAAAATAGGATGAGCGGCTCGTGTATTTCCATGTTAAATGTTGTCCGAACAATCTTCTTATGCTTTTCCCATTTACCTTTAGGTATTTTATCTGCTTTTGTTGCAACAACAATCGTAGGGATATTGTAATGAGACAGGAAGTCATGCATCATGCAGTCATCTTTTGTCGGTGGATGTCGCAAATCAACAATTTGCACGACCGCGCGCAATTCTTCACGTGATGTGATGTATTGTTCGATCATACCGCCCCATTTTTCTTTTTCAGTTTTCGAAACTTTCGCATAGCCGTAACCTGGTACGTCAACGAAAAATAGTTGTTCTTCAATTTTATAGAAATTGAGCGTTTGAGTCTTCCCTGGTTTCGAAGAAGTACGAGCCAAGCTTTTACGGCCAATCATTTTGTTAATGAAGGAAGATTTCCCTACATTTGAACGACCAGCTAACGCAAATTCAGGATAACCTTCTGTTGGATATTGTTCAGGTCTAACCGCACTCATAATCATTTCAACGTTATGGACTTTCATTTCTTTTCCTCCAAAGCGATATCGAGTACTTCATGAGCATCCGACACAAGTTTAAATGTTAATTCTTTTCTTACACTATCTGGAATGTCATCCAAATCGCGTTCATTGTCTGACGGGATGATGATCGTGCGCAGTCCGGCACGGTGAGCACTAAGCGTTTTTTGTTTTAGCCCACCAATCGGTAGCACACGTCCACGCAGTGTCACCTCTCCTGTCATACCGACTTCACGGCGTATCGGACGTTCTGTCAACGCGGATACGAGTGCCGTGACAATAGTAATACCAGCAGAAGGTCCATCTTTCGGTGTTGCGCCTTCTGGAACATGAATATGAATATCCCATTTCTCATGAAAATCAGGATCTATGTCAAATGACATAGCTTTGGAACGTACATAAGATAATGCCGTTTGCGCCGATTCCTTCATGACATCCCCAAGCTTACCTGTCAACAGTAACTTACCTTTACCTGGTGATAAGGAAACTTCAATTTGTAATGTATCTCCACCGACAGATGTATAGGCAAGTCCAGTGGCCATACCAACTTGATTAACCGTTTCTGCCTGCCCAAAACGGAAACGCTTCTTGCCCAGTAACGCTTCTAAAGATTTTGGGCTCACTGTTAAGCTTTTCTTATCGCCTGCTAGTATTTGACGCGCAGCTTTCCGACAAATGCTTGCGATTTCTCGCTCAAGTGAACGTACACCAGCTTCACGTGTATAGTATCGTACGATTTCTAGCACTGCTTCTTCCTGGAAACGAAGTTGTGACTTCTTTAAACCATGTTCCTTCATCTGTTTTGGAATCAAGTGATGGATAGCAATTGATTGTTTTTCTTGTTCTGTATAGCCAGGAATTGAAATGATTTCCATACGATCACGCAATGGCCCTGGTATAGCCCCCAGATCATTCGACGTCGCAATGAATAAGACACTTGAAAGATCATAGGGCTCTTCTATATAATGATCACTGAAATTATTGTTTTGTTCAGGATCAAGCACTTCCAGCATCGCAGACGACGGATCTCCTCTAAAATCGTTTGACATTTTATCGATTTCATCTAGTAGGAAGACTGGATTGACAGTGCCTGCCTTTTTCATACTTTGTATAATACGTCCGGGCATAGCACCTACATACGTTCGACGATGACCACGAATTTCAGATTCATCACGGACACCACCTAGTGATAAACGTACAAATTCACGTCCTAGTGACTCAGCGATTGAACGGGCTAATGAAGTTTTACCTACTCCTGGAGGGCCATCTAAGCAAAGAATCGGTCCGCGCAGAGAATTGGTCATCTGACGTACAGCGAGGTATTCAAGAATTCGTTCTTTAACGTTTTCTAATCCTTCATGATCACGATTCAATATTTCTTCTGAACGAGACAAATCTAGTTGATCTTTTGTCGCATGAGTCCATGGTAGCATAATCAGCCACTCAATATAGTTACGAATGATGCCACTTTCAGCTGAAGCAGAAGGAATTTTTTCATAACGTTCCAGTTCACGCTCTGCTGCTTCTCTCACAGACTGCGGCATATTGGCTTCTTCGATTTTCTTTTTCAGTTCGGACACTTCAAGACCTTTACCATCTTTATCGCCTAGCTCAGTTTGAATCGCCTTTAATTGTTCGCGTAAGTAAAATTCTTTTTGTGTGCGTTCCATTGCTTCCTTCACGCGTTCATTAATTTTTTGTTCGAGCTCCATGATTTCCTGTTCATTATACATTCGACTGATAAGCCATTCCAAACGATTGGGGACATCTAGGATTTCAAGCACTTCTTGTTTGGCAGTTAGTTTTAATGGTAAGTTTGATGCAATCATATCGGCTAATCTACCCGGTTCTTGAATGCTTTCAACCGTCTCCAATGTTTCTTCAGAAATCCGTTTGCTATTCTTCGCATATCGTTTGAACTGTGCAACAAGTGAACGCATCAATGCTTCTGCTTCCGCATCTTTTTCTTCATTCTCTTCGTAACATGTGACATTGACAACTGGATACAGGTCAGCTTCTCGGTAACTGCTCCACTCAGCTCTATGTATGCCTTCGATTAATACACGGTACGTACCATTTGGTAATTGAGTCATTGATTTGATATTCGCTAGAGTGCCTATATCATGTAAATCTTCTTTTTCGGGATTTTCTAAGCTTAAATCCTTCTGCGTCGCAAGAAAAACCTGATGATTACCTGCTAATGAATGCTCAATGGCGAAAATTGAGCGTTCTCGACCCACATCAATATGCAAGAGCATCGTCGGATAAACTATCACTCCGCGAAGTGGCAATAATGGGATGTTCTGTTTTTGAATCGTCGGCATGATAAGCCACCTCCAAATAAATTATGTGTATGTATGTGTATTACCTAAATAAAATCTTATGTAAGAAAAAGCCGACTGCCGAACGTATAAGATACGCATCGGTGGAGCCGGCCTTTTTGCCTTTTCGGCGTTATGCGGTATTTTTTTCGCTATCTGATTCGTATATAGATCCGTCTTCTCTGTGCAAGATCGGAGTCGACTTGCCAAGAACAGAGTCTTTAGTAATGATGCATTTCTTCACTTCTTCAAGTGAAGGAAGGTCATACATTACATCCAACATGATATTTTCGATAATGGAACGAAGTCCACGTGCACCCGTTTTACGAGCAATCGCTTCTTTCGCAATTTCGATCAATGCGTCATCTTCAAATTGAAGTTCTACATCGTCCAGCTCGACCATCTTTTGGTATTGCTTTACAATCGCATTCTTCGGCTCTGTTAGAATTTGATACAATGTATCAGCATCTAACGTATCAAGAGTTGCGATTACCGGCAAACGGCCAATGAATTCTGGAATCAAACCGTATGACTGGAGATCTTCAGGAATCAATTTAGCCAATAGGCTATCTTCTTCATTGATCTCTTGCTTGGATTCAGAACCAAAACCGATCACTTTACGACCGATACGACGTTTCACGATATCTTCGATGCCATCAAATGCTCCACCTACAACGAATAAAATATTTGTTGTATCAATTTGCAAGAATTCTTGATGTGGGTGTTTACGACCGCCTTGTGGTGGTACGCTAGCAACTGTTCCTTCGAGAATTTTCAGTAAGGCTTGCTGTACACCTTCCCCAGATACGTCACGAGTAATCGATGCATTTTCAGATTTACGAGCTACTTTGTCGATTTCATCAATGTAGATAATTCCTTTTTCAGCTTTATCAATATCGAAGTCCGCTGCTTGAATCAACTTCAAGAGAATATTTTCTACGTCTTCCCCAACGTAACCTGCTTCAGTTAATGAAGTCGCATCTGCAATCGCAAATGGTACATCCAAAATACGAGCCAACGTTTGCGCAAGTAATGTTTTACCGCTACCAGTTGGGCCGATTAAGACGATATTGGATTTAGCCAGCTCGACTTCATCAATTTTACTGCTTGAATTTACCCGTTTGTAATGATTGTATACCGCTACTGCGAGTGATTTCTTTGCGCGATCTTGCCCGATGATATAGTCATCGAGGATACCTTGGATCTCTCTTGGTTTTGGAACGTCTTTTAGCTCGAAGCCTTCTTCAAGACCTACTTCCTCTTCCACGATTTCCGCACAAAGTTCAACGCATTCATCACAAATATAAACACCTTGACCTGCTACTAGTTTACGGACTTGCTCTTGAGATTTTCCGCAAAAAGAACAGCTCAGGTTATCGTTTTCATCATTAAATTTGAACATTATGCTCACCCCTATTCAAGTGAATATACTACAAGATTAACATGACTTAATCAACTATTTAGAACTTAATGACCGATAACTACCAGCCTAATATGTATCATTATTCATGTTCTAGCTTATGTAGTTTCCTCACGTCTATACATGAAGTTCTTTTATTTAAGAAAAACAAGGTACGGACAAACCGTACCTTGTTACAATCATATTGAAAGATTAATCGATGATTTTAGCGTTGTCAACAAGTAGTTGTACTGTTTTATTGAAACGAAGATCGTTCTCAAGTACAGATGTGCCACCAAGAGTCGTCTTGATTTGCTCAACTTCCATACCGAATTGCTCAGACATCTTTTCAAGTTCAGCATTTACTTCTTCTTCTGGAACTTCTACATTTTCAACAGCACCGATTGCTTCAAGTGTCAATGAAACACGAACGCGGCTTAATGCGTCGTCTTTCATCTGGTCGCGAAGTGTTTGTTCGTCTTGACCAGAGAACTGGAAGTAAAGATCCAAGTTCATACCTTGCATTTGTAGACGTTGTTCGAAGTCCTGCATCATACGATCCGTTTCTGAATCGATCATGGCTTGTGGAATGTCCATCTCAGCGTTGCTTGCAGCTTGTTCTACTAAATCGTCACGAAGAGCTGTTTCAGAATCATTCTTTTTCACTTCTTCAGCTTCTTCTTTTAACTTCGTGCGTAGTTCTTCTACTGAAGATACGCTCTCGTCGATTTCTTTCGCTAACTCATCATCAAGTTCAGGAACTTCTTTAGACTTAATTTCGTTAACTTTCACTTTGAATGTAGCAGGCTTTCCAGCTAATTCAGTAGCGTGATATTCTTCAGGGAAAGTAATTTCAATTTCTTTTTCTTCTCCTGTTTTCATGCCGACTACTTGCTCTTCGAATCCTGGAATAAATGAACCAGAACCTACTTCAAGTTCGTAGTTATCAGACTGTCCGCCTTCGAATGCTTCGCCATCAGCGAATCCTTCGAAATCGATTGTAGCTGTATCGCCATTTTCAACAACGCCGTCTTCTTTAACTACCATTTCTGCTAGTGCTTCAGTACGTTGTTCAAGCTGTGCGTCTACTTCTTCGTCTGTTACTTCAACTGCTTGACGAGTTACTTCAAGACCTTTGTATTCACCAAGCTTAACTTCTGGCTTAAGAGCTACGATAGCAGTGAAAACGACAGGCTCGCCTTTTTCTAGCTTTTCGATGTCAATTTCAGGCGCAGCAATTGGATCAACGTCTGCTTCGTCTACTGCAGCAGAGTATGCTCCAGGTAGTACGATATCGATCGCATCATTGTAAAGTGATTCTTCACCGTACATTTTGTTGAACATTTTACGTGGCATTTTCCCTTTACGGAAACCAGGTGCCTGTACTTTCTTCACTACTTTTTTGAACGCTTCATCTAATGCTTCGTTGAAACGATCTACAGAAACTTCAAACGTAAGTTTCCCTTCACTACCTTCTAATTTTTCCCATTTAACTGTCATATGTATGACCTCCAAATCATTTGCAATACTTTTATTTTTATTTTAATCAATTATACCTTCTACTGATTGTATCTCATTTTTTCTGTACGTCCTAAAAAATTTCGACACTCTTTGAAGGCTTTACCTGAATCAGCCTATTTTGTTTCGCTTGTAAGTAGCGACAACGTTACTGAGGACAGATAAGCAGTTGACAACCATTTTAGTATAACATAGTCTATTCATCTTTCAAGAATTAATCACTGTCAGTTTTCCATTTCTTCATCCACCGAACGTATGAACGTTAGTAATGAAGATTCCTCAGTCTGCTTACCATACAATAACTGCTTTGTATACGCGACATACGCTCCTGCTACCTCTTCCGCTGTGTAAGGACCCCAGTGGAACGGAAACAATAAGACGCTGTACTTAAGAATCAGATTGACAACCAGCTCACTAGCGGTTGGGTCTTTCTCAAATTGTGATTTTGCGAGAAACTGCACTTCTCCAATAAATTGATCTTCTTCGGGTGATACTAATCTTGATGGATTCGCTTCAGTTTCGAAGTGGTATTTTCGAACAGCTATCGACTCTTGGTATCCCGCTTGTTGCAATAACATCAATGCATAAGTTTTGACTACAGGTAACGAATCCTTTTCTTCAATCACCTCTACTAGCAACGGTATATGCGGCTGTAATTTCTGATGTTGCAACGATAATAAAAATTCCTGTTGCTCCAACGATCCCCATTGGTAAAATTGCTCGCTTGTGATAGAGGGCTCTTCAATAGAAGGTTCTTCGTAACGTTCAGATAATCGGTTATTCAATTCCCGTAAGTATTGAAACTTCTGCAAGCTATAATCCGGGATGATTTCTTTCTCCAACAAACCTTGTATCGTCAGCTCTACCTCGGCGTATTGCTGTAACTGAATCGAGATCGAAAGATAAAGCTCAAGTAATTCTATGTAATCGCCTGCTTGGTTTTGCATAGCGAGAAGGGTAAATTCTTTCGCTCGTTCATACTCTTTCATTTCATATAAAGAAATAGCTAAGCCATCGAAAACTGTGTAATCTTCAGGATTAATTTCCAATACAGATTCGAAATTTCGGACTGCCTCTTCATGTAGATCTCGTTCCATTGCTTGTCTGCCTTGCTGATGGAGGCGTTCGAGTGTTCCAGGGAAAACAACCACATTTCCTTTTCTAATAACTTGTCTGCGCTTCTTTTGCATTGTAATCACCTGCCTGCTTTGTTCCTTTCACTATAGCACAGCATTCTCAATCGATTCCAGCTTGACGCCACGAACGATAGGAAGCGACTACACTAGCGACTTATCCGCCACATACCACTTCCGCTGATCTACTTCACAAATGACCGGCTGACTAGTAGTTGTCCCAATATATTCCCCATCGGTATGGCAACCTACTGCCCGATCTATTTCCATGATGAATTGGTCACTGTTATAAGTAGAAACTCCTTTTACATTCGTATGACTTCCATTGAATACAGTTAGAAACACCGCTAGAAATTTCAGCACAGAAATAGAATGGACAACCGTCAGCTCGAACTCTCCATCATCATATACAGAATGAGGAGAAATTTTCATACCGCCACCGTAATATTTTTGATTGCTGACGGTAATCATCCAAACGTTGTGAAACATGCGAGTATCCGAACCGATTTGAATCTTCGCGTTAAAAGGTTTAAAGGCAAGCAAACTACGCACTACAGTCAAAGCGTACACTACGCTGCCGAGCTTCCATTTATTTAACGTCCTTTTAATAGTAGACTGGCTAGCTGCCAATGAAATATTCGCATCTAGGCCGAAACCACAATTACTTGCAAAATAGCGTTGATGTGTGTTGCTCAGTTGAACGGAGCCAAAGTCTACAGTTTTTCGTTTAATTGGCTCTGTTGCTATATACGATTCCACTTCCTGCAAACTAGTGAATGCTGGAAACTCTCTTGCAAAATCATTACCAGATCCGGCTTTCATGATTCCGACTGTTATATGAGGATAACCTGCTACGCCATTTAGCACTTCATGGATTGTCCCATCTCCACCTATTATGACGAGCAACAATGGCATGGTGGCTTGTCCAGCAAGATGCTGTGCCAGTTCTTTCGCATGATCACGTCGCTTCGTCAGATGGTATGGGTAGTGGTAGTTGATATTCTTTCGCAAGCTGGCCCACAACTTGGCTCCCTGGCCATCTCCAGCTTGTTCATTGATGATGAAATGTACATCCATATGGACCGCCTCTTTCGAAAGCCTTTTCATCATAGTAGCAGACTGCCAATTGACTTACTAGACGATTTGATACTTCACTTGCAAACTTGCGCTGATTGTAATCGTTCCGGATTCGATTGGTGTTTTGCCAGTATCCGCCATGGTCATCGCGCGGAATGCTACTGGTTGGGACGTGTGCTGTTCCTCAATCTTCATTGGAATTGGCCGGTTCTGTAATTTCAACGAAGTCCCAATTGTAATCATTTTTGTCTCCGCATCTTGCAAGGCCAGCGCCAATGCTTGCTGATATTGTTCATCTTGATCGGGCATCGTGAATTCGATTGAGCCGATTTGATTCGCACCATTTTTGACCGCAAGATCGACGAGTTCACCTGTTTGCGAAAGTTCGTTACTTGTAATGCGAATGGAGTTAACGACTTCATAGCCTTGGAAGCGCTGGTCACCGTTAATGTATTCATAGACAGGTCGGATTTGAAAATCAATCGTTTGAATAGACGTTTCCGAAATTCCCGCCTTTTGCAACGACTGAATTACTTGATTCATTCGTCTAGCATTTTCTTGTTGGATTTCTGCGAGTTCCGTACCTCTAGATATAACAGATAGTACAATATGAACCGTACTAGGCGAGACTTTCACTGCCCCTTCACCAAATACAGTAATCGTCCGTGTTTCTTGTTCGTAATACATGTAGAACACTCTCCTTTTTACAGTATGATCATTTCTATGCACTACCTGAATCTATTTATACTTCTTTTTGTTGTTCTCGCGCTTGAACGGCAATACAGAATTCATCATAACTTAAAGGAAAGGGCTAAGGAGGATGCCTATGCGTGAAAGAGAAAAACAACTCGCAAAATTAGCATTGCTTGGTGAATCTATCGGCTTATTTGGCCAAGCGCTCTCTGCACTTGCTGCTTATCTTGCATTAGAAGATGAGGAAGTTGAAGAAGATCAATTGACTAAAATGCAGAAACAGATCGATGACTTACTGAGCGAGATTAGACAGAAGAAGTAAAGCATTAGGGTACGGGAACGGGCACGACTACAAAAGTAGTAAAAAGCCTATAATGTACATGTCGAAATATCAGACATATCTAGTAGTTACCCAATTTTAGTTTCAAAATTACTATTGTTGAATCATTGAAACTAAATAAAAAAGCTCTCGATCTATTATGACCGATGAGCTTTGAATATTCGTTTTCATACTAAAATGTGATGAGTCCTTTTTGTACCGCGAATCCACCTAATGTAAACAAGGCGATGGCAACGAGTGTAATGATGAATAATCGATTATTTCTGTCCAAGACGTCACCTTTTTCTCTATCGGATAGATTGTGATTGCTAGTTACTTCATTCTATCCTATCGAGTTCAAAATTGGCAATCTATTTTTCAATCTATTTCTATTTTTAGTTGATGCAAGAAATTTTCCATGAAGTCATGTCGTTCTCTCGCTAAACGGGTGCCTTCTTTCGTGACCATCAATTCTTTTAGTAATAATAACTTCTCGTAAAAATGCGTAACTGTAGCTGTTTCTTTTTTACGATATTCTGATTCTGACATATCCATTCGCGCTTCTTCTTGCTGATCATACAGTTTCCTGCCGCGGGCTCCGCCGAATGCAAATGCACGCGCAATTCCTACTGCCCCGATGGCATCCAAGCGGTCAGCATCTCTGACAATAGCGCCTTCTATCGATGTAATATCTTTTGCGTTGCCGCCACTGAAGGACACACTTTCAATCGCAGACATCACGTTATCTGTAATCTGTTGAGTCGCACCTATTTTTTCAAGCAACTCCATTGTAGTAACCTTTTGCATCTCTTCATATTTCGCATCTTCTACGTCATGCAACAGAACTGCTAATCGTACAACTAGTTCATCTGCACCAGCTTCTGTAGCTAAAATTTTCTCTGCATTTTTCATTACGCGATCAATATGGTCGAGATCATGACTCGCATCAAATTGATTGTAAATGCCTTCGACTTCTAACCTGCATTTCGCTATCATATCTTGCATAGGATTCCTTCCCCTCTTTTACATTAGTTATATACGGATACCTCTTCGAAAATCAATTCCTTGTGAAGACGTATAATGTACACTTCATTGAATTACCGAAAAGAATCGTTACCGATGTCGCTCATTTTTAAGAGGAGCTTACCGAACTTCCGAAAGCTCCACCGTAATAGAGTTTACCACGCTCATCAACGTCGTGAATACCTTCTCCGCCAAGTTTTATCGTACTATGTGCTGATTGAACAACCATACCCAACCTGTTTACGGTTCCTTGAACGATATTCCATATGTGATCATCCTTAGATACTGAATGGAAGACACAACAAAACTTATCGATGGAGATTTCAGAAAAATTTTACAGAGTCAAATGCAGACGTTTTTCGACAAAAAAAGTTCCCTACTTATAACCGTTGACAATTTGCCAACAAACAATTATTCTTTTAAAGAAGTAGATATTTTAACAGTTGTTGTAGAAATGGAGGGGTAGTGTCATGTCAGAAGGTAGTCTTGGTCTGTCTATCGGGCAATTATTGCGTGATGTTTTAAAAGAACGTTCATTGTCCATGCGCAAACTAAGCGAACTTACAGATATTGATACTTCAACTATCTCTAGGATCATCAACGACAAGCGCAAAGCAACACTAGACCATTTAGAGAAATTTGCGAGCATTTTGGAAATCCCATTAGCCAAACTACTTCAGGCGGCGGGCTATCCGGTTGATCATAAACACACGATACGTTCTGATTATGATGAAACCATTCAACATTTGGTCAACACGTCGGAACTTCTATCTGCGGATCTCTCTATCGAAAAAGTTCAACTTCAACTTACAAGTTACGAAGCGTATGTTCAGACGACGGAAGGAAGAAACAGAATTTTATATGACTTCGATAAGAAGTTAAAACAGGCAGGCGGAGTAGGTCCATTCATCGATCAAATAAAAGACTTATTTACCCGGTTTACAATGCAAGATGTTGCAAAACGTGATCTAACTGTGATCGGTAGTGCTCTATTGTACTTTATCGTTCCTGTGGATATCATCCCCGATTACATTTTTGCGGTCGGGTATCTGGACGATGCGATCGCGGTCCAAATTGCTTCAAGCGTACTAACAAGGAATACATAATCAGATGAGTAGGTGTGACATTAATGGAAAATAAAGAAACTGGAAAGCGTCGTAAGAAAAAACTTAAAAGAAAATATAAACGGTTACTATTCATGGTATTCACTATGCTATTTTTAGCGGGTGGCGGATATGTTGCTGCACAATATTCCAACGGCCTGTCCCTTGCGAATGGTGGCAATACAAATGAAATACATACAGAACTTAGCGATAGCAGTAATACCTTTTCTGATAGAAATTCCGCCTTTGACGACTTTGAAGGTAGCGAATCACAATTCGGTGAAATTAACGTATTATTGATTGGTGATGACGCAAGAGGCGATGAAGATGATACTCGTTCAGACGCTTTAATGATTGGCCACTACGACCAGACAACAAACAAAGTAAAGTTAATCTCTCTAATGCGTGATACATATGTCGACATTCCAGGCCACGGCATGGAAAAGATCAATGCTGCTTATGCACTCGGTGGACCTGAATTAGTACGACAAACGATTAAGCATAATTTTGACGTGGATGTACAATATTACGCAATTGTTAATTTCGAAGGTTTCTCTAAAATCGTCGATGTCATTGCACCTGACGGTATTGAAGTCGATATTCCATATGAAATGTCACACGGCTTAGGTTTAACACTCTACCCTGGCAAGCAAAGATTAAATGGAGATCAATTACTCGGTTACGTCCGCTTCCGCCACGACATCCACAGTGATTACGGTCGTGTGGAACGTCAGCAAGAAGCGTTAGCAAAACTAAAAGACGAAGCGATGAGTCTACAAACGCTCGTCAATATACCAAAACTAATGGGTGTTATTGATCCATATATTGATACGAACATCGACAGTAAAACTATCTTCACTATTGCTAAAGGTATGTTGACTGGCGGAAAGAATAACGAAATGGAATCACTGCGTATTCCTGTAGAAGGATCATTTGGGGACCTACGTACAGACGTTGGTGCTGTTCTCGAGATTAACCTAGAACAGAACAAACAAGCATTACGAGAGTTTTTATCGATCGAGGATAAATCCGCAGACGATGGAAGCGAACAAGATGGAGAATATGCAGAAGATCAACCATATATTCAAGACCAGCAATTCTAAAACGGTATACGAATACAGAAGAATAAGCTGTTCCAGTCATCCAACAGACCGGAACAGCTTATTTTTTTCGTTACATTATTTATATACCAGTATGGATTACACTTTTGCCTAGCCTCATTCATGTAGCTCTTCAATAATATGAAACATTTCTTGTGATCCTACATGAAATTCAATTTACATTTTCTATTTTATATTACGTGGTTAACACTAATTTCCCCATTGTCTTCCTACCTTGCAATTGTCGCTGTGCTTCTGCTGCCTCTTCCAAATCAAATGTCCCACCTATTGTTAGTTGTAGGTCTCCATTTCGTACATAGTCTAGTAACTCTTTAAAGCTATTTTGATATACTTCAAAGTTTTTCATAATTTGCGGCAAGAAAAAGCCAACGACAGATTGATTCCGTTG
Organism: Sporosarcina ureae; assembly: GCF_002082015.1. GTDB lineage: Bacteria > Bacillota > Bacilli > Bacillales_A > Planococcaceae > Sporosarcina > Sporosarcina ureae_A. The sequence goes on from NZ_CP015109.1 coordinate 496,553, forward strand.
CATTAATTCTCCCGCATCCATTGGAGACCGTTCTCCGCTTGCCGCGCCAAAGACTACCATGCGTCCAAATGGTGCAAGACATTTTAGTGTTTTTCTAAATATGTCTCCCCCGACCATCTCTAGCGCCACATCTACACCTTTACCATCCGTCAATTCCCGCACCTTTAATTCCCAGCCTTCTTCTGTGTAGTTGACTAGATGATCTGCACCCATTTCTTTTGCATGTGCTAGCTTTTCCTCACTACTCGCTGTAGCAATAACTTTGCCGGCGCCAAACAGTTTTGCTAATTGCACTGCGATCGCTCCTACACCACCTGCTGCTGCATGTACAAGAACTGTTTCTCCTTTTTCTAATCGCCCCATAGTCTTTAAGATGTGATATGCCGTCTGACCTTGAAGAGGTAGCGCGACTGCGTCGGTATATTCCACGCCGTCTGGAATCGGTGCAAGTGTCATTTCTGGGATTGCTGCATATTCGGAATAGCCTGACGATTCAATGAGTGATACAACTCGCATGCCTGGCTTAAAACGCTTCACGTCTTTTCCGACTTCCGTAATAACCCCTGCCACCTCAGCTCCTGGAACAAAAGGAAGTGGTGTCGGTACTACATACTTTCCTTCACGGCGTGCAACATCTGCATAATTCACACCAATGGCTTTAATTTCCACTAGTACATCTTGATCCCCTACAGCTGGTTTATCCATTTTTACAAGTTGAAGAACTTCTGGCCCTCCATACTGTTCTAATTGAATTGCTTTCATGTCATCTTCCCCTTTATGAAATATAATTTTCTGCCTGGTTAACTGCGTCTGCAATTTCACGTTTTGTTTCCACTGTATTTTCAACCATTAATTCACTACATCTATTAAATATATTGTTCAAAATATATTTTTTAGAATCTCCTGAAGCAATACTAGAAAGTAGTTTTCTTGCATTCATTTCTGCTTGTAGCAATGTATCCGTCACAAGCACTTCTGTTATTTTAATTTTTAGCGAGGCAGATTTGATATGTGAAGACTCTATCGCCTTAACTGTCCGTAAGACCGCTGATTCCATTGCATAGAGATCAATTGCTAGATCGGCAAGTTTCATGAGAGCTTCCTGCTCATTGACAATATTGTCTCCATACTTTTGATACGTGAGACCGATACTAAGTAAGCAAATATTTCTTACTAACGCAACTGCTTGTTGTTCTCTTGAAAGTTCAGTGCTTTGGAGAGTTGCTGGGTGGGTCAGTGCTTTACTCGCTTCTTCTACCAATTCCTGAAGTGGAACCATTCCTTTAGACGCTTGACTTAGTAAGGACATGGGAATGAGCAACCGATTAATTTCATTCGTCCCTTCGAAGATTCGATTAATACGGGAATCACGGTACACTTGTTCAATTGCATACTCTTTGATATACCCGTACCCTCCGTGAAGCTGCAATGACTCATCGGCTACTCGATCTAGTGTTTCAGAACCATATACTTTACAAATCGCACATTCTACGGCATACTCCATCATCCGTTTGGCAAGAAGACGATGATCCTCTGAATGCTCCATATCACCAAGTGCATCCTCTAAAAGAGAGGCAGTTCTGTACTGAAGCGACTCTGCAGCATAAATCCGCGTCGTCATATCTCCTACCTTTTCTTTTGTAGCAGTAAATTCAGCGATAGATTTTCCGAATTGCTTGCGCTCTTTTGTATAATCAATTGCTAATTTCATGCTAAACTTTGAAGCACCCATTGTTGCAGAACCTAAATTAAAACGCCCTAAATTGAGTACGTTCAATGCAATATGGTGACCTTTCCCCACTTCTCCCAACAGATTACGCACAGGAACTTCACAATTTTCAAAATACACTGCAGTCGTGGATGAACCTTTGATCCCCATTTTCTGCTCTTCCGGGCCAAGAGTAATTCCCGGGAAATCTTTCTCTACAATAAATGCGGTAAATGATGTACCGTCTACTTTTGCATATACGATAAATGTATCGGAAAAAGCAGCATTTGTAATATACAATTTGGAGCCGTTCAACATGTAATGTGTGCCCTCTTCGTTTAACTTAGCTGTTGTTTTTGCCGATAATGCATCAGAACCTGAAGTGGGCTCTGTTAAACAATAAGCACCAATAAATTCACCAGATGCCAATTTGGGTAAATAGTATTCTTTTTGCCACTGCGTTCCGAAATACGTGATAGGTAGTGTAGCTATACATGTATGATTGGAATGCGCCACACTATATCCTCCCGCAGAGCCTAAATGCTCACCTACGAGTCCTTTAGTAATTTTATCGAGACCTAGCCCGCCATATTTTACCGGTATACTATGTGCTAATAAACCGAGATCTCCTGCCTTCGTTAACAATGATTTCACTAAAGCAAAATCTTGTTTTTCAATTTCTTTATTCCACGGATGTACTTCTTTTTGTATAAAGTTTTTTGCTGTATGTGCAATCATATGATGTTCGTCAGTAAATTCTTCTGGAGTAAATACTTCATATGGTAAGGTTGGGCGATATAGAAAAGCAGCACCATGATAGAGCTGATTTTGATTAGACATGTACGTTCTCTCCTTTATCAATCATATATGTGAAGATTTCGTCTCAATTTTCGCTTACTAGATTTGGCTACTCATACCACCATCTACCACTAATACGTCCCCTGTCATGTAATCAGATGCTTTTGATGCTAAAAATACAGCTACACCTTTTAAATCATCTTCGTTACCCAATCGATTTAACGGTGTTCCATTTAAGATGTATTCACGACCGTTTTCAATTGTGACATTCGACATTTTCGTTGGGAAGAATCCTGGGGCAATTGCATTCACGTTAATATTATATCGTCCCCATTTTGCTGCTAAATCTTTAGTCAATACAATGACTGCACCTTTGCTAGTATTATAACCAATCGTATCCATAAAATCTGGATGTGTACCGCCAAGTCCTGCAACTGAAGCAATATTAATGATCTTTCCGCTATTTTGCTTGATCATGACTTTTCCCACTTCTCTGCTCATGATAAATGTTCCTGTTGCGTTTACGTTCAGCACTTTCTGAAAGGCTTCGATCGGCATATCAATAGTTGGCGCACCCCATGTGGCACCGCTATTATTCACCAGAATATCAACGGTTCCAAATTCCTTTACGGTCTCTTCAACTACTCTTTTCACATCTTCCTCATTGGCCACATCGCAAGCTAAACCTATTGATCTCACACCTAGCTTTTCTAACTCTCGACTCATGTCCATACAAGATTCTACTTTGCGCGAACAGACCACAACATTCGCTCCCGCTTCTGCAAATCCTCTTGCAATTTGTGCACCCAACCCTCTTCCGCCACCAGTAACTACTGCCGTTTTACCCTTTAAATTAAACAAATCTAGAACAGTCATGTCTATTTCCCCTTTTCTATAAATAGCTTTTTTACTCCGTTACATAAAAAATTTTCTGCGTACTAACCAGTTGGTATGTTCAGAATAAATAGATATAATTATCATATTAAACGCTTAGCTATTATTTAGCAAGGCTTTACTTTCACCTCGTACAACTTAACCGAGAAGAATATTATGGTAGAATAAAAATTAGTTTTTAAAACTCATAATAAAAATCCTTCTAACACAGTAAAGTTAGAAGGGTCTTAACATGCAATATTTGCTACCTATTTAGGACGTCCCAGAAGGGATTCGAACCCCCGACCTACGCCTTAGGAGGGCGTTGCTCTATCCAGCTGAGCTACTAGGACATGATAGAAATGAGAAACACTTCGATTCATTTGCTGACTCAAAGTGTTCTCATGCTTTTAATTAATCATTAGCGGTACCATCATAATCTTCATTAAACCATAATTGTTCATCATCGTCTACGTCGCCATTATAGTTAATCAAAATCTCTTCGCCAGCTTTGATATCTTTATAAGCAAAGAAATCAAATGTATGGTGATCGAAATTAATATCATAGGTTGCATTCGGTTCATAGGAATGATTGAATAACATTCCGTAGCCAAGCAAGATCGCCGTATGGTTTTCTCCATACTCAAAAGCATAGTCAGCTAGGACGGTTTTTTCAATATGTTGATGTTGTTCATTTGGATAGGAGATAACGGGTGCCTCGTGTAACAGCTGTCCTTCTTTAATATCGCATTTCGCGAATACTCCTTTATTGAATTCCCCTTCACCAATCGGAGAAAGTTTTACTTCGATCATGTCTTTCACCTACTCGCTTGTAAATTATACTTGGCTAGTATACCACTAAATCCATCCGATTGCTGATTTCTTTTCTTATAAATAAAAACGGACTCCGACAGCAGTTACTTCCTGTTAACAGATAAATGCCATCTGTATAATTTATAAGCGCTTCAACTGATCTGAATAGACATTTGATTCCATACATAAAACCTCTATTTTTCTATGCAAAAACTTTATCCACCTCTTGCTTATCATAATCAAGAATCCAATCAGTGTATTGTTCATAGAGATATCGAATAGATTCTTTGTCAGCCGCTATGATATCACACCCTCGATCATCGTATAGATGATAGATGATGTTTTTCGATAAGTTGATGAAGAAAATATCATAATCACTTTCAGGGTTGCGTCTCAAAATGGTTGTGGGATCAGCAAAATCTTCATAACAAATCGCTTTCAGCAATTGCTTATACCGAATATCCTGTTTCTTACAAGTAAGCATAAATCGACGCGTGAGAATTCCTTCCTCCTCATGACCATGGGGATTCGGAATTGTAGAAAAACGCAATTTATAAACCAATTCTTTTCGTTTTATATACTTAGAATAAACATTCAATGGTCTTTCACGTAGAAAATGATTGTTTGTATGGACATCCGTGATCATCATAATTTCCTCTTCGTGTTCAAATACCGCTTCAAATAACGTAATGGATCGATAAAATGCTTGCTTTAAGAAATCGGGCTCACTAAACGCAATAGATTGTGAAATTTCAAAGCGAATAGCTTTACTTGTTTCGTAAAATAGAGCAGGTGCCAATTCAATCCCATTAAAATATTCAGTCAAATACGACTTTAAAGTATTCACTAGTTCACTCTCCATTAGGGATATCCACATGATAGTTTATGCAAGATCTCGTTGTTCTTTCAACGTATCTTCAAAGTTCAGCGCAACAAGCTAACTTCTCGCGCTGGACTTTCTCTCTCAAATGTAAAAACGAATTAAACATACACCTCTCACAAAGGTTCCAAACGACTTTCGATTTCTTCACGACGATGTTCGAGGAATGGCGGCAATGCCAAAATTTCCCCTAAATGTTCAACTTCCTCATCCGTAGCAAACCCCGGTCCATCCGTGGCTATTTCAATCGTCAAACCATTCGGATCTTTTAAATAGACTGAATGAAAATAATATCTATCTACATATTGAGAATTGGGAATGCCATTGTCATTCAACTTATGAATAAATTCATTTAATTCATCTTCATCTTCCACACGTAATGCAATATGATGAACACTGCCTCTTCCCGGACGTTCTCGTGGAAGATCTGTTCGTTGTTCCAGGTGGATTTCAGCCCCGGTTCCTCCTTCGCCCGTTTCAAAAATAATAATATCGGGTTGCCCTTCAGTTTCAGAAGCATAACGTTCCTTTTCTTCAAACCCTAAAATATTTGTGAGAAGCGCTGTCGTTTCATCTACGTTTTCCACAGTGAACCGTGAAGGTCCCAATCCAACGATGCCATATTCTTTTGGTACAGGACTCTGATCCCATGGAATGCCCCCTGCAACACCTGTATTGTTTTCATCTGAAATCAGTACGAGTCTTTGACCTTCAAAATCTTGAAAAGGCAACACGAATCTCCCTGCTTGCTCTCGTATCTCTTCGTGCGGTACGTGAAATTCTTCAAATCTGGATTTCCAATACTTCAACGCTTGATCAGTTGGTACACGTAGCGAAGTAGCAGAGATACTGTTTGTTCCTCTATATGTCTTTCCAGCACGGGGAATTTCGAAAAACGTCACATCCGTTCCAGGACTCCCTTTCTCGTCTGCATAAAATAAATGATACATAGAAGGCGAGTCTTGATTGACAGTCTTTTTCACCAATCTCATTCCCAAAACATTCGTATAAAAGTCTAAATTTTTCTTCGCATCCGCTGTAATGGCTGACATATGGTGAAGACCTTTAATTTTCATCATAATTCCTCCTTAAGATTTCATTCTTACTACCTGTACCCGATCTTTGAATACTTTGTTACGTTCCAATTTATAGGTAGGCTGGTAAACAATCAATTTCTTTGCTTAAAAAACTACCTAATAGGTAGATTCTGTCAAGGATTATCATGTATTATATAGATACAATGTAAAAAGTGAGGGTACATACTATATGAATAAAAAACAAATATGGTGGGTTGTAGCGGGTGCAGCTGTATTACTCGTAGCATTAATTATAGCCATTATTAGCAACAAAGAAACCCCTGAAATTACAACAGAAAAGCCAGCTTCAATCGAAACACCGACACAAGAAAAACCAACAGAACCATCTGATGAATCTACACACTCAGAAAATGACAAGAAGGAAAAGCCCCAAGAGAATGAAACCAAAAATGATGCAACAATACCTGATGAACCAATGAAAGAAGAGCCTACACAGCCATCTAACACTGTTTCTGGTGCAACTTCGACACAGCCGTCAGCAACAACACCTAAGCCAACAGAACCGAAAAAACAAACCAACCCGTCCACTGTGACTTCCATTACAGATGGTACATATCAAATAGGAACTGATATTGAACCAGGTGAGTACCTCGTTTTTTCTAATGGCGTTACACTCTTGGAAAATACTACGGATCAATCAGGCAATCCTGACAGTATTGTATTCAACGTTGCACTGGATGGACGTTCTCATACATACGTGACATTACACCAAGGAGAATACTTTACGCTAAAAGGTGGAGAAATGTATCCTGTAGCTTCCGCACCTAGTATTAAACCGGAAAATGGAATATATAAAGATGGCCAGTACAAAGTAGGTACAGATATTCCTCCTGGTTCTTATACATTGATGGTAGATGATCAAAGCGATATAGGATTTTATGAAATCAGCAAAAATAGCCGACAGGATATGATGGATCTTCTCGTAAGCGATGTAGTAGAAGGTGAAACATCTGTTGATATAAAGAACGGTGAATATTTGACGATCCGGAATGCTTATTTAGAAATACAATAAAAAGAACACACAAAACTACTTTTGGTTTTGTGTGTTCTTTTGCTTTTAGACCTTTCGTACTTTCAATACCCACCAAATCAATACAAATTGCAGCGGAAGCCTTAGCCACAGTGCTGTTGCGGATACATCATAATTCACAGCTGTAAAAGCCATGTATATATTAACCGGGAATACAACTACTAAAAATATCGCGATTAAAAAACCTGTAACATAGCGTGTTCGCTTCATGAATAATCCAATAGCCAATGCGATTTCCATTACACCCGATATGTACACAACGGCTTTTCTAAACGGTACCCACTCGGGCATCATGCTTGTAAATACTGATTCTATTGCGAAGTGACCGATTCCTGCCGCTATGAATAACAGACAAAACACGTATAAAGCAATTTTCCTCATACATTATAGTCTCCTAACTTTTCTTCTACTTTGCTAGCGCCCTTTATGCATTCTTCGTAAACCAAATCAAATATACAGTACATAAAAAAGATCCAAGCTCTGACGAAGAGCCTAGGCCATATACTACAGTTAATAAAAGTTATATTCCGTCACAATTTTCTCTCGATCCAAGACCACATCATTGAAGAATTCATATAAGCATATACCGAGGAAAGAACCTGATATATTCACAATGTTATCAAAACCGCTGTTTTGCAAGGCCATCAATGCATTGTAACTACGTTGAGAAGAACGGCAATGAACATAAACAGGCACGTCTTTTGGCACTTCTTCCATACGATCACGGAGTTGGCTGAGTGGAATATTGACCGCATTTAATATGTGTCCTTTCGCAAATTCATTTTCCTCACGCACGTCAATAATTACAGCGTTTTGCTCTACTAATTCACGCACTTCTGAAACATGAACTTGCTCATAACGGCCGTATAGAATATTAAGCGCAACAAGTGCAGCTAGGTTGACAACGTCTTTAGCTGTACTGTACATAGGTGAATAGGTCAGCTCAAGCTCTTTTAAATCCTCCAGCGTTCCACCCATCGAGATGAGTGTCGCGATGACATCAATCCGCTTATCCGCATTTCCTTTACCAATTGCCTGAGCTCCTAATATTTTCCCTGTCGGTAATTCAAAAACTAATTTGAAATGGAGTGGGTTACTAGTAGGCATTAAGGAAACTTTATCAGGTGCAATAATATACACGCTGTCATGCTGGATTCCTGCAGAAGTCGCCATTTTCTCATTGAGACCTGTAGAAGCTGCTACCAAGTCGAAAATTTGGATACTTGATGAACCGATGACGCCTTTGTTTTGATGAGGTATACCATACATATGATCCGCTGCGGCACGTGCTTGACGTTGAGCAGGACCTGCTAAAGCCAGTCTCGTCGGTTTATGAAGTAACTGGTGATACACTTCAATGGCATCTCCCACTGCATAAATCGATTGATCGTTTGTCCGGTAATTGGCGTCTACTTTAATACCGCCAAGCTCTCCAATTTCAAGATCCGCTTCTTTCGCAAGCGTTGTCTCGGGACGAACACCAATTGCTAGGACAATCACTTGGGCAGCAACTTGCTTGCCAGAATTTAAGGTAACATGGCTATCATCGATTTTCACCAATCCATCCTCTACAATCACTTCAATCCCTTTATCCATTAGTTCCTTATGCAATATTTGAGCCATATCATAATCAAAAGGCATCATGACCTGGTTAGCAAATTCAATTATTGAGACATTCCGTCCGGCGAGCTTTAAGTTCTCTGCCACTTCTACACCGATGAATCCACCACCGATGACAGCTATATTGTCTATGTCTTTCGTCTCTACATAGTTGTTCAGACGCTCAATATCTTCCACGTTTCGAACAGTAAAAACGTGTTTCGAATCTACACCTTCCAAATTCGGAACGATTGGACTTGCTCCTGGAGAGAGCACTAGACGATCGTAGCTCTCTTCATACGTTTCTCCTGTCAGCACATTCGAAACACACACCGTTTTTTCTTTACGATTAATCGCTATCACTTCTTGTTTAACACGCGCTTCGATATTATATTTATTTTTAATAGCTACCGGATCCATTAATACGAGCTGATCACTATCTTCTACAATTCCACTGAGATAAAACGGTAAAGAACAGTTAGAAAAAGAAACATGCGGACCTTTTTCAAACATAATGATTTCCGCTTGCTCATCCATTCGTCGAATACGTGCAGCTGTTGAAGCCCCACCTGCTACTCCACCTATTACAACAATCTTCATCTTGCCATCCCCTTATTTAGTCATTCATCTCAAGAAAACTATATACCCCTGCAGGTATATAGTCAACGAATTGATTTAGGGTTCATAGTTTATTTGAAGCTTGAGAATTAATTCGTAAAGTCTGCAACCAGGCGCCTAAGTAGGATTATCGTTTCTCTTCTTAAAACTTGTGCCGTCTCGATTGTCAACTCAGCCTCTTTATCGAATGAGGAAGCACGAATACTATCAACCCAGTGTGTGAGGTACTCTACGACATGTACTTTATCTACACTTTCCTTCAATAGACTCGTCCCGTTTGCACTAATATAATGATAGAAACTACCGAGCGTGACATAATGATAGTACTCTTCACTGCCGATCTCGACAGAGGTCAATCCTGATTCTGGCATCGCTACATCTATTAAGGGCATCGTCTGTTTATCAGCACGAGCTTTAACTAGAACATGACTGAAGAACTCTTCCACTGCCTTTACATAATCAGCTGTAATAAAAGCCGCTTTTTGACTGGTTTGGTGACTTTCTGATTGAGAGTCACTTTCAAGTTCATACCATTTCACTTCTGCAGTCGTTAATAGTCGTTTCACTTCGTTGGATTTCAATAATTGTGGCAGTTTTTTACCAGCTATTTCAAAGCGTTCTTTCTCTTCTTTATTGAAAATCAACGCACTCTGGGGATGCAGTGATGTAAAGGTCTCTTCTAGCAATGTCATCGCTTGTTTAGGGTCAATTGGTTCCAGATCGTATTGCTCAGCCTTTTGTAGGACCGCTTCCACGGCTGGAGATAAATCATTCAAATAAAACTCTGTCAGATATTGATCTAATTGGGTCAGGGCATCCGAAATCATAATCTCGCGGTATCCAATTCCCTCGTCAGGTATCAACGATAGGATACGGTTTCTTAACTTCATACCTTCATTTCCTAATTCCCAGCCTATCAATAAGTTCAAAGCAGGTTCTTTTACATTGCCTTCTTCTGAAGTTAATGTTTTATCCGCCTTATAAAAACAAATCATTGCATTCAGTAAGTTTCTTAGTATAGCGTCTTGATCTTCAAACGGTAATTCAGAAAAATTTGCTGTACACATTTCTTCAATCCCACATTCGTAAAAGAAAAAATTGAAATCGGCCTGTATAAAGGAATCCTCATTGATCTTCCCACCATGTTGCTCCTCAATTACGTTCTTCATGCGTAATATGTACTCGGAAATTATCGTTAACTGGGAAACGATATCTCCTTTATATTTCTCGATGCGATATTGAACTGCTTGCATATCACCGTGCAAAACATGTACCGCGTGATAATCATAGGCGGATTTGGAAATGTTTACCAAGCTAATGACGGTTGGTATATCATTTAGATTGAATAGATCATTGAAAGTAATATAGAATTCCAGACCAATACTGTGCATCTTCTTGTACTTCATCATATGAATCAAACGTTTACAAAAACTCCGCTTCGTCGGAAAGTCGATCAATGTATCGTTGTGCACAACTTGTAAAAATAGGTCATACAGATTCATGATGGTCTTTTTCGTTACGCTTTCCAAAATATTGGGGTCTCGTGTTTTATCCATTAATACACTAAGTTCATTGAAATACCTAGCAAGTGTCTGCATGTGCTCAACACGTGTGTTATTCAATGTTGCACATAACGGATATATTTTTGAATTGAACAGTTGCCAAGATTCCGCCACATACCCTTCATTATTGAAGAAATAGAACCAAAGATGGTACCGCCAATCCCCTTTAGCTTTAGTATCCTGATCCAACTCAAACGGATCGAATTCTTCCCCATAAGCTAGCGCGAGTAAAGTTTCATTATATTGGTTCGCTAAAGTAATTTCACTGTCATACAAATCGGATAGTTCTACGAGCAATGCGTACCGTTCATCATCCCGGCATTCGTTAATCACTTTCGTAAACGAAGGATGGTCGATGACATGACACACATCCAAATGACGCCCTTTTAGCAACCACTGACGCAACATATAATCCAAGAACTCTTCCGAATCCAAATAAGCCCCAAAATGTCGCGCTGAAAACTCTTGATAAATATCCAAACTAATTCCCCCTTAACATCTGACAACGAGTTGATCTGTACGAATAACAAACTCTATCCTAGAAATAATAAAGTTTGGGCTATTCCTATCATATCGCGATTAGCCTATTTTCTCTACTAGAAATCGCAGTTTCAACATAGGACCTTCAACAGGTCGATCCATCTATTTTGTTATAGACAAAAATATAGAGCATTCCATATTTCGCGGAAATGCTCTATATCTTTTAGTATTTTATTATTTGTTGAATTATAGGCCTGGTAATTGAATAATTTTTTCTAATCTACTGGGCTTACAGTGTCTTCATCCATTTTATATTCCAAAATATCTCCAGGCTGACACTCTAAAGCCTTACAAATCGCATCCAAAGTCGATAGTCGAATCGCTTTCGCCTTTCCGTTCTTCAGTATTGAAATGTTTGCCATAGTAATTCCAACTCGCTCAGAAAGTTCCGTGACACTCATTTTCCTTTTAGCCAACATTACATCAATATTGATGATAATTACCATGTTACTCACCTCAGCTTAGACTATTAAATCATTTTCCTCTTTTATATCTATAGCTTCACTTAAAAGCCTTTGAAGAACAGCAGCAAATACCGCAATCACCATGGAAGCAAAAATAGGTATCATTCCGACTAGTACCAGTCCTGGGGCATCGTCTATCTCTGCCATTATAAAGAGGAATGGAAAGGCTACTACATACAAGCCACTGATTGTGATCGCACAGTATTTAATTTTCTTTAGAGACCTAACAGATAACTCGGAGAAAGCTAGATTCTTGTCAATAAAACTTAATAAGTAAAAGGTTTGATACAATGCAAAATAAAATGGGATCACCGAAATATACATGACTAGTAAAATACTATATACCACATATGCAAAATCCCAACCTCTTCCTGCTGCTTCACTTGCTTCACTAGCTACCTGTGGCAATAAAAATATGCATAAAGCTAGAACTGGAATACCAATAAATACAACGGCTATTTTTAAAAACAGTGTCGTTCCTCGTTTCATAAAAAGCACCTCACTTACCTTTTATATTATAAATTCCATTTTAACATAAATTTATCGATTATCAATAAATATATGTTGTACAATAACACTTTATCTATTTAACTTGTATGATCCCTTCCGTCTGGATTACACCAAAATAGACAAAAAAACTTGGATTTACTTTCATAAAACTTCGACAATACTGTCGATAAAAAAACGCTAACCCATTTATATTTTATAAATGAGTCAGCGTTTACTGTTTATATTGTCTATAAAAAACCTACATACTTTAGTTAAGTAGCCAATTATGAAATATCTCACAGACCATTTGCGTCTGAATTACTCTGGCAAATTCAACTGCCAAGAAATGCCGAACTGGTCATTTAGCCATCCGAACTTTTTACTGAACCCATAATTGTTGATTGGCATGAGTGCTGTGCCATTTTGCATCATTTTTTCATACAGACTATCAATTTCCTCTTCAGTATCACATGTTAAATAAATAGAGAAGGATGGTGTAAATGTAAACTCATGATCAATATGGCTATCGATACACATGAACTCCTGTCCTTTTAATGAAAATACCGCTTGAAATACTGTACCTTCTTCACCAGGTCCTTCAGGTCCGTAACGAGTAATGCTTTTAATTTCTGAATCCTCAATAAGAGTGGTGTAGTATTTCATAGCTTCTTCCGCGGTCCCACCTTGAAACATTAAAAATGGCTTTATGTCCTTCACATTAAACTTTCCTTTCTTTACATAAACTTTATTTTTACTGTTCTATTTCCGCCAAAAACTTTTACAATCTGCTTTATCCTGAATATTAAATTCAATAATCTTCTTAAGCAAATCGTAATGGATCGGTTCATTCCACTGAATTCTAAACAAGCCTTTAGTCGCGCTGTAGCCGAGCTGTGCAATATCATCTGCAAAGTTCGCTATCCCTGCCGGTTCAGGTGAAACACTTATATGATGCTTAGCTGTAGAAAAACCAATAATAAATGTGTCATGATCAGAAAACATGGGTGTATTCCATTTGATTATTGGTTCCAAATTGGGAAATTCATTAGCAACCCATTTCAAAATTTCCTCTATCCGATCACGATGGTCTGGATCATCAATGCTTGCTAGATATTTTGAAAAAACCATTATGTACATCCCCCTAAAGTACTCACTAACCTTTTGTAACAACATCTTTCCTGAATTTAAGTACGTTACACCTATCGATGCTTGGTCATCAATACTATCTAGTTCATCTTTGAATAAAAATGTTTGATTGCTATCTAAATAGAGTAGATGTATGAATTCCAGTTTTCCTTAAATCGTAAAACAGAACACTAATTAGCAAAGAGGGCCATTTAGTGAGCTGTTTATCTTTACTTATTATACGCTATTAGAGCTTGTTTAGTTAGCTAAAAGCACATGCAATCATTGTTCTACTACTTTTTTAAGTTGATCTCCAAAATTCATCCAACTATATCTTGCTCCTTCAATAGCTCCTTTTGTCGCTTTTGTTTCTTCACTAAAACCAGTTTGTTCAAAATACACATGTGTAGCGCCATTTGAACTTGTTGACAATGTCCATGTAATTGTAGTGGTTTCTCCGGCACTTGCCCAAGTGTAAGATAAAATATGAGGCTCTTCTACTTCAAGCACCTCGCCATGAATGATTCCATCCCACCATTCATTTGGCTCAGAACGAAATTGGAACTTTTCTCCGATCACTGGTGCAAAGTCATTTTTCCAAATCCATTTTGCCAGCATTTCTGAATCTGTTAATGCCTTCCACACTTCTTCAATTGAACTTGAAAATTGAAAATCTACTGTTATATCCGCCATTGTCTATTCCTCCGATAACACTTTTTAAGTTATGACACCGGTTAGTGTCGTGTCATTATATATTCTAGGCATAATTGGCACCCCTTTATTCACTTACCTATAATTAAATTCGTATTCCGTCTATTCTTATAGTGTAATTCTTTGTCTTTTTGGATTTTAGTGTGACTATTTGAATTTCTATACAAAAAGCACGATAAACATTGATTTAACAATGTTTAACGTGCTTTTTTAATTCGCCTCTAGATTTCAACCTATTACGCCTCATGAAAACATGAAAATGCATTCATAGCAATAGTTTGCGTACTGTGTGTATACGTTCTATTTACCAATTCATGAAAATATAAAATTGAATAATTAATTAAAAGCCCCTCTACACAGTGACAAATGCCTGCCACTTGCCATCACACCGGATAAACGGGATGCTTGCGGTCTGTAAACTGAATATATTTCGTCGCGTACGCTTCGTAGCGGGTAATCAGCTCATCGCGCAGTGAATCTGCTGGGATGATTCCATCGATAATCATTTCGGAAGCTAAATGGTAAATGTCGATATCCTCTTTGTATTCGTTGCGCTTCTCTTCAATATACGCTGCGCGCTCTTCTTCAGGCAACGCGGCAATTTTATTAGCGTAGACTGCATTGATCGCTGCGTCGGGTCCCATAACCGCTATGGAAGCAGTTGGTAGCGCTAAACATGCGTCCGGTTCAAATGCCGGCCCAGCCATGGCGTACAACCCTGCGCCATATGCTTTGCGAACGATAACGGAAATTTTCGGCACCGTCGCTTCTGACATTGCAGAAATCATTTTCGCACCGTGGCGGATGATGCCTGCACGCTCTACTTTCGTTCCGATCATGAATCCAGGTACGTCGACTAAGAAAAGTAGCGGAATGTGGAATGCATCGCAAAGGTTGATGAACTTTGCCGCTTTGTCGGCAGAGTCATGGAATAGCACGCCACCTTTAACACGCGGCTGGTTGGCGATAATGCCGACTGCTTTTCCGTCGATGCGCGCAAGACCAGTAATAAGCTCACCTGCAAACAGTTTCTTAATTTCGAACCATGAATCTTCATCGATAATCCCTTTGATCAAGTCGTGCATATTAAACGGAGCGTTTTCATTTTTCGGAATGATTTCTTCCAGTGCTTTATCCAGCTGTTTAGGCAACACTGCATCACGTACAGGCGGCTTTTCTGAGAAGTTTGCCGGGAAATACGATAAATATCTCCGGGCCGCTGCAATTGCATCTTCTTCGTTTTTCGCGAGCACATCACCGCATCCTGAAGTTGAGCAGTGCATGCGCGCGCCGCCCATTTCTTCAAGCGTTACTTTTTCGCCAATGACCATTTCTGCCATACGCGGTGATCCAAGGTACATCGAAGCATTTTTGTCGACCATAATGACGATATCGCAAAACGCCGGGATATATGCACCGCCAGCAGCTGACGGTCCGAACAAGACGCAGATTTGCGGAATCCGGCCGGATAATTTTACTTGGTTGTAGAAAATTCTTCCTGCACCACGGCGACCCGGGAACATTTCGACTTGATCCGTAATCCGTGCGCCTGCTGAATCAACTAAATAAACGAGCGGCACATTCAATTTTTCAGCGGTTTCCTGGATACGGATAATTTTTTCCACTGTTCTTGCGCCCCATGAGCCTGCTTTGATTGTAGAATCATTTGCCATGACGCAAACAACTTGGCCGTTAATCTTCCCCATGCCTGTAACAACACCGTCAGCAGGAAGATCGCCCGCCATGCAGTTCGCAAATTGGCCGTCTTCAATTTCCAGTTCTGAATCGAATAGCAATTTTAAGCGATCCCGGACGAACATTTTTCCTTGTTCCGTATTTTTGTCATGGTATTTCGGCGCGCCACCTTTTTTAATTTGCTCTACTCTTTCATTCAATGTTTGCTGCAAAGATTTCGTATCTGTTGTCATAGTCCTGCCTCCCTTATGATTATTCATCATTCGCCAGTGTATACAGGCTTGCGTTTTTCCTTGAATGCCTGCAGTCCTTCGAGTCGATCTTTTGAAGGGATCGTCACTTCATAGGCGTTCTGTTCAATCGCGAGTCCCGTCTGCAGATCGACGTCATACCCATGGTCGATCGCGAACTTGGCCTGCGTGACAGCAAGCGGACCGTTCGCTGCAATTTGTCCCGCAACGACAAGCGCTTTATCCATCAGCTGATCGAGGGGTGCAATGTATTCAGCGAGCCCGATTTCCAATGCTTCTGCCGCTCCCACTTTACGCGCTGTAAAAATAAGCTCTTTCGCCCGTCCTTTGCCGATCAATCTCGGTAGACGCTGCGTACCACCGGCTCCCGGAATAATGCCGAGCGAAGTTTCGGTTAATCCGAACTTTGCCGAGTCTGCTGCAATTCGGATGTCACACGCCAGTGCCAGTTCTGTCCCGCCACCGAGCGCAACGCCGTTGACTGCGGCGATGACCGGCTGCGGCAGTGATTCAATGCCGTTAATCGTCTGGCGGATCAATGAAACTGTCTTGCGCACATCGACCGGATTCATTCCTGCACGTTCTTTTAAATCAGCACCTGCACAAAAAGCTTTTTCGCCAGCGCCCGTTATGATAATAGCCCGGATTTCCCGGTCATAGCGGCATTCCAACAGCGCATCGTAAAGCCCATTCAGCATCTCAGTTGACAATGCATTTGCCGCTTCCGGACGATTCAATAAGATGACCGCAATTCCGTAGTTGCGCTTTTCATATACCACTTTATTCTCCATTTTTTCACATCCTTCATTTATCATGTGCACCGGCAGCCTGCAAATTTTTACTAGGAAGCACCTTGCCGATTTTTTCTTGAATAAACATGGATGCCGCTAAAATTTTCTCTTCATCGACACCGGTATGAATACCCATGCCGTGTAGCATATACAATAAATCGTCTGTCGCTACGTTGCCTGAAGCACCAGGTGCGTACGGACAACCACCAAGCCCGCCAGCTGAACTGTCGAACACTGTAATGCCCATATCAAGCGACGCTAAAACATTCGCTAAAGCTGTTCCACGCGTGTCATGGAAATGCATAGCCAATTTGTCTGCTGGAAAACGTTTCAGCAGCACGTCAAGCATTTCCTGGACTTGCCGTGGATTCGCAACGCCGATCGTATCACCTAGCGATAATTCGTCAATACCCATGTCAAACAGTGATTCCGACACGCGGACGACCGCTTCCGTATCGACCATTCCTTCGTACGGACAGCCGAACACTGTTGACACATAGCCTCGCGTCTTCTTACCTGCCGCATTCGCGTCTTGAACAATTTCATTTAAAACGGGCAGTGTATCCGCGATCGTTTTATTAATGTTTTTCAAATTATGCGTCTCGCTCGCCGACATGAACACCGCTGCTTCATCGATATCCGATGCAAAAGCCCGTTCAAGCCCTTGGCGGTTCGGGACGAGGGCCGAGTAAGAGACGCCCGGCTCTCGCTTAATACCCGCCATCACATCACCTGCGTCCGCAAGTGCTGGAATCCATTTCGGATTGACGAAAGACGTCACTTCAATCGATGGGAGTCCGCTTTTGGACAGCATATTAATCCAAGCCATTTTATCTTCGGTCGGAATAAAGATTTTTTCGTTCTGCAGTCCGTCACGCGGTCCGACTTCTTTAATCGTAATTGTTTCAGGCCATTTCATCGTTTCATCTCCTTCTACAGGAATTATTCAATGACTGCGATGACGTCTCCTTCGTTGACGAATTCACCTTCGTTCACTCTTACTTCTTTCACGACACCATCGAAATCAGTAGCAATCGGTATTTCCATTTTCATCGATTCCAAGATAGCAATATCTTGATCTTCTTCTACTTCGTCTCCTGCTTTTACAAGTACTTTCCAAACGCTCCCTGCCATGCTTGCTGTAATTTCTGTCATCATAATTCCTCCCAAGAGTCACTTCGTTTGTTTTTGTTTTTTCTTTGTTAAATATTTTTCCACGAATTCCGTCGTCGTATCCCCAACATGGAATGCTTCATGCGCTGCTACTTCCTGGAGCATCGGAATATTCGTCTTGATGCCTTCGATGTGGTAGTTCGAAAGCGCTTCCTTAAGCCGGTCGATCGCTTCGCTACGATCTGTACCTTTGACGACGAGTTTCGCGATCATCGGGTCGTAAAACGGGGTAACGACTGACTCGCTGTGGACTGCCAATTCGTGGCGTATGCCCGGCCCTTCCGGTAGCTCCAGTTTCGTAATCGTCCCCGGTGAAGGGAAAAATGTTTTCGGATCTTCTGCGTAAATCCGTACTTCAATTGCGTGCCCGTTACGCTTGACGTCTTCTTGCGCAAATGAAAGTGTTTTTCCCGCAGCGATATGAAGCTGCTCTTTCACTAAGTCAAGCCCCGTAATTTCTTCCGTAATCGGGTGCTCTACTTGCAGTCGTGTATTCATTTCAAGAAAGTAGAAGTTTTGATCTGCGTCGACTAAAAATTCGATCGTGCCTGCGTTTTTATAGCCGATAGACTTCGCTGCTTTTACTGCTGCTTCGCCCATTTTTCTTCGGGTCTCTTCTGA
This sequence comes from Sporosarcina ureae, assembly GCF_002082015.1. GTDB lineage: Bacteria > Bacillota > Bacilli > Bacillales_A > Planococcaceae > Sporosarcina > Sporosarcina ureae_A. The sequence goes on from NZ_CP015109.1 coordinate 515,391, forward strand.
AATGAATGAAGATGGCGCTTCTTCCAATACTTTTTGATGGCGACGCTGTATGGAGCATTCGCGCTCCCATAAGTACACTGTATTTCCTTCATTGTCCGCTAAAATTTGAATTTCGATATGGCGTGGCTTCTCGACGAGTTTCTCAATATACATCGCACCGTCACCGAAGAAATCAGACGCTCGTTTTTGATTGCCTTCGAACGCTTTATGGACTTCGTCAGCGCTATAGACGACTTGCATACCGATTCCACCACCGCCTGCAGACGCCTTCAGCATAACGGGGTAACCGATAGTTTCCGCCGCTTCGATCGCATCTTCCGCGTCTGCAAGCGAACGAGTGACACCCGGCACGACCGGAACACCCGCTTTTTCCATCGCTTTGCGCGACGCAATTTTGCTACCCATTTCAGAAATAACTTCAGGCGAAGGCCCGATGAACACAAATCCTTCTTCTTCGCAGCGACGGGCAAATTCAGCATTTTCAGAAAGCAAACCATAACCTGGATGGATTGCTTCTGCTTTCGACTGATGCGCTGCTTCTAAAATTTTATCGATTTTCATATAACTTTCCGTTACACGTGGTCCACCGAGCAAGTAGGATTCATCAGCTTGCTTGACATGGACAGCATCCGCATCCGCTTCCGAATAGACACCGACCGTCTTAATACCGAGCTCTCTGCATGTACGCATGATACGGGCCGCTATTTCCCCGCGATTCGCAATCAAAATCTTTTTAAACATAGTGTTCACCCTTTCCATTTATCGTGTAATCAAGCTTTTCTATGCATCTATTTAGGAGAATAGGAGGTTAGCCGCCAAATGACCGGCTCCGCTGTCCATTTATTTGCCCACAGTTTTCGCTTCCATGACGCTCTGAAGTTCCGCAACTGTCGACGGATCTTCAAGTCCTGTCACATCGCCTGCGACACTACCCGTCGTAACAATTTCCTTAATCAAGCGGCGCATAATTTTTCCGCTTACCGTTTTCGGCAGAGTATCAGTTATAACAATTTCTTTCGGCTGTGCAATTTTTCCGATCTGACGGATGATGTTTTCTTTAATCCGTTCTACGACTTCCTGTCCGTCTGGTGCATTCTCAGAAAGGCAGACGAAAACGACAGGCACTTCGCCTTTAATTTCATCTGGCACGCCAATGACTGCACACTCCGCCACACCTGAACTTTCAAGTACAGCGCTTTCCATTTCCATTGTGCTCAAACGATGGCCTGCGACGTTGAACGCATCGTCGGAACGGCCGACTACCCAAATATAGCCGTCTTCATCAATTAGCGCGAGATCGCTTGCGTAGTAGCTACCGTCGACTTGGCTGTAGTATGAACCGTAGTAACGTTCCGGTTCTCTCCAAATTGTCCGGCACAGCATCGGGAACGGCTTTTTAATGACCAAGTTTCCGAGTTGCCCCGCTTTCACGGGTTCACCGGCTTCATTGACCACATCGAACACCGCGCCTAAAAACGGCGGACCGGAAGAGCCTGGTTTCATCGGTGTCAGCCATGCTGCTCCTGCAATTGGCGAGCCGGCTGTTTCGGTCTGTCCCCACGTGTTGTTAATATAGACTTTTTTCTTACCGAGCACTTCATATGTCCATTGCCACGTCTCCGCATCAAACGGCTCACCGACGAGTGCGATCACGTCAAGGCATGACAAGTCAAACTGCTCGATCGGCTTCTCGCCCATGCTTTTCAACATACGCAACGCTGTCGGAGCGGTAAATAATTTATTGACTCGGTATTTTTCAATGATTTGATAAAAACGCGTTTTTTCCGGATAATCGATTGCCCCTTCGTAAACGATTGTCGTGACGCCGTTCGCAAGAGACCCCACGATGCCCCAAATATGCATCGTTAGCCAGCCGATATCCGCCGTGCACCAAAATACGTCATCATCGCGATGATCGAGATGGTACTTCGCGTAGACGTAGTTCTGCACGACGAAGGCCGTTCCTGAATGTACGATCCCTTTCGGCTTACCTGTCGTGCCGCTCGTATAGAAAACGATGCCGTTCTCATTGGCTTCAAGACGCTCGGGTTCACAATCAATGCTCGCTTTTTCCGTCAGTTCATGCCACCAGTAATCGCGGCCTTCTTGCATATCAATATCGATGCCCATACGATTGACGACAATGACTGCTTCAACTGAAGAAGTAGAAGGGGCCACTTGATCGACTTTTTCTTTCAAGCGGATTTCCTTGCCGCGACGCACTGTCGCATCCGCTGTGACGATGACTTTTGGTTCAAAGCTTGCTAGCCGGTCGGATAAAGAACGCTCGGAATAGCCTGAAAAGACTGCGTTGTAAATCGCTCCGACACGGAAACACGCAAGCACCGCTATGACCGCTTCCGCCAAGTTCGGGAGATAAATCGCGACACAATCGCCTTTTTTCACGCCGAACGATCGAAGAACATTGGAAAAACGATTCACTTCCGCAAGAAGCATCGAATACGTGTAAAACTTCGAATCACCGTTCTCGCTTTCCCAAATGAGTGCTGTCCGGTTACCGGCACCGTTTTGTATATGCCGATCAAGTAAATTGATGCTCGGATTGGTCATGCCGTCAACGAAAAATTTGAAATCAGGAAGCGTGCCGCTGATCGTCTCTGTCCACGGTTCATACCATTCGAGCTCACGGGCTTGCTGATCCCAAAATGTAGCTGGATCTTCTTGGGACTGCCGGAGAAGTTCTTGGAAAGCTTCTGCGCTACCAATTGAAGTCGAGCGCGCCTTTTCTTCACTAGGATAAATAAGTTTACTATTCGCCGCTACTTGTAAAACTCGTTCAATATCCATTCAATCGCTCCTTTATCAATTCATTGAAAATCCCATCAAAGATCAGCAGCCGATTTGTTTCGCAATGACCATGCGCTGAACTTCGGACGTGCCTTCGCCAATTTCTAAAAGTTTCGCATCGCGGAAGAAACGCTCGACTTGGTATTCTTTAATATAGCCGTAGCCACCGTGAATTTGAACCGCTTGATCGCAAACGCGCATACACATTTCAGAAGCGAATAGTTTCGCAAACGCCGCTTCTTTTTTGAATGAGCGGCCTTGATCTTTTAGCCACGCTGCTTTGTAGACCATATTACGTGCCAGTTCGATATTCATCGCCATATCCGCAAGTTTGAACTGAATCGCCTGGAAATTTGAAATGCTTCTGCCGAACTGTTTTCGCTCTTGTGCGTAATTCAATGCCTTCTCGTACGCTCCTTGCGCTAAGCCAACAGCCATCGCACCGATGCCAATCCGTCCGCCGTCAAGTGTCGCCAAAAACTGTTTGTAACCGTTTCCAATTTCGCCAAGAAGATTTTCTTTCGGGACACGGACGTTTTCCAAAATCAATTCTGTCGTATTAGAAGAATGAAGTCCCATTTTTTCATAGTTTGCGATGACCGTGAACCCTGGTGCATCAGTCGGCACGATAAATGCGCTGATGCCGTCCGTACCTTTCGAGCGGTCTGTAATCGCTGTCACAGCAAGATGTTTCGCATAGCTCGCATTCGTAATGAAACATTTCGAACCGTTAAGGACCCACTCATCGCCTTCAAGAACAGCTGTCGTTTCTGTACCGCCCGCATCCGACCCTGCATTCGGCTCCGTCAATCCAAACGCCCCGAATGACTCACCTGTACAAATCGGTGTTAAATATTTCTTTTTCTGCTCCGGTGTGCCGAATAAGTGAAGCGGCGCTCCGCCAAGTGAAATATGCGCAGAATATGTGATACCTGTCGACGCGCAGACACGGCTCAATTCTTCCGTGACGATTGCAAAACTCGTCGTATCCGCTCCACCCCCGTCATACTCCTCCGGGAAAGGTAGCCCCATCAAACCGAGCTGCGAAAACTTTTCAAAAATTTCTTTCGGAAATTCTCCTGTACGATCACGCTCATCCGCACCAGGCGCCACTTCCGCTTCCGCAAACTCGCGAGCCAACTTGCGCACCATTTGTTGTTCATCCGTCAAATCAAAATTCATAGTAAATACCTCCATTCTTCTTTTACGTTCCCTTATTGCCATACATCGTTTCGCTAGCACACACATTGCAAACGCTTTCATCTATGCGTATACTTTCAATACACGAGCTTTCATTTTATTTCCAATTCACCTATAATTATAAACAATACAAACAATTAATTCTATGTGTAATTTCCCGAAAGAATTTGTGTGTTTTACACAAAAACCACAAAATACTATAGAGTTAGGATGATCAAGTATGCAAGACACTTTAACTCGCCGGCAGCTCAAATCTCTTGTACATGTTTCCACTGTCATTAACTCTTCATTAGATATCGAAACGATTTTCGATTCGATTATTGATGAAGCAATTTCCGCAGTAGAGGCAGCAGGAGGCGGTTCGATTTGGGTTTTCGACCAGCAGAAACAGCGCTTGATGGCCAAATCCGCACAAGGTTTATTTTATCCGCAAATCTTTAAATCGATTGAATTAAGCAGCGGTGAATCGATGACAGGCATGACATTTCAAGCGGAAAAAGGGCTAGTGTTCAAAAATGAAGAAGAAATCAAACAGGCGCTTGATACACTTACTCCTAGCAACCGGATGCTGCTCGATGAATCTATTTCAAGTAGTTTTCATTTCACATCAGTCATTTCATCTCCAATTTTATTGAAAGGAACATGCATCGGTGTCATTACGCTTGATTCATTCGATCAATCGCTTCATTTCAAAAAAGAGGATATGCGGTTGTTAGAAGCAATTGCCCAGCAAGCCGCCATTGCGCTTGAAAAATCAAGTATTCATCATAAAGAGAAAAAAACTGTCCAAGAGCTGTCCCGCTCAATCGAAACACAACGCAATATCGCTAATCTCGTCGTTAACGGAGAGGGAATCCAGTCTATCATAGATTATATTTACCAAACGATCGGTGAACATATTTTCCTATTCAATGAGATGGACGAACTGACCGCTTCTGCCTGCCGCACGCCTATTTCAAGTGAAATGAAAGGCGAACTGCTACATTTTGCGAAACAAAACGCCCAGTCGCTCAACAGTCCGTATAACGTCTCAGATATTACGCTAGGCCTAGAAAACTATCAATTCATTGGGCTACCGTTGCAATCGAAAAGAAAGCCACTCGGCACGCTCATCATCGTCTCAAAAGACCCTATTGGAGAAGCTGAAATCAACGCGCTCGAACACATCTGTACGGTCATCATGCTCGAGCTCGTCAAAGAACAGGCTGTCTGCGAAACACAGCAGCGCCTACAAGGCGAATTTATGGCGAAAATTTTATCGGGCCAAACAATCGATGACACATTAATGAAGCAGGCAAAAAATCTACAGTTCGACTTGAACCGCAACTACATCGCTGTCAGCGTCAGCGTCGAAAATAAAGATAACCTGCAGCGCGGAGCTATTAGCGAAAACGTCATCAACGATCTGTTTCATATGACGAATAAATGCTTCCTAGGAAAGAACTCGCAAGGCGCTGCGCTCATTGACCAAAACAAGATCGCTGCTCTATTCTCCTTCCCTGCCAAACTGCAGGTAGCAAACCCAGTAGGCAGCATTAAACAACTCGCCTTGCACTTGCAGCAGGAAATCGAAAAAATATACAACGAAATCGACATCACAATCGGTATTGGCAGAATGAAGCCAAACCTCGCTGATGTACACGAATCATTCAAAGAGGCTGAAAAATGCATCACATTCATGAAAAACTACCATTTCGAAGAACGCGCACTGTCCTACACAGACCTTGGTATCCAGCGCTTCATCTTACGGAATTCTGAAGAAGAGCTGCTCGATTTCGTGCATGAAGTCATCGGCCCGCTCATCCAATACGAACAAGCTCGTAAAGGGGACTTGCTGCAAACATTACTGACCTATTTCCGTCAAAATCAAAACATCAAACGAACCGCTGTCGCCCTTCATGTCCATACAAACACGCTGAACTACCGCCTGAAACGGATTGAGGAAATTCTTTCAACCGACCTGACAGATGGCCAGCAATTGTTTAACATTCAATTGGCCGGGAATATTTACCACCATATTAAACAGTAACAAGGGACCGGCTCCTTGTTACTGTTTTTTCTCATATCATTGGAACACACATATCTCAATTCCTTCACATCATGAACTTTGTAAGCCATAACCAACTCCATGTGGAATGATTGTGAGAAGGATGAACGGCAATCCTAGAGAGCAGCCAATGCGTTACTAAAAAATAATCGTCTGCTGGCCATTCAGCGGTGCTAACAGCGACATTCATAATGGATACGAAGTATTCATCAATTTATGTCTCAGGGCGGGTATCGTAATAATGTTCGGAATTTTTTCGAACAAAATATCATTCGGCTTGAAATAGCTAAATAGGAATGAGAAAAAAACTGGATTGTCTCATCGCTACGGTATTCTGTTGGGCAGGATTTTGCGACAGTCTTTCTGTCAGCGCCTCCCTATCTAGCCGGACGAATTTTAAATAGTATAATGATACGTAACCATCACAGTAAAAAAGCGCTGTAAACGTCAGTTCCTCAACGTTTACAGCGCTTTTTATTTTACTTAACTCTACAGATTTCATTACGTCCCAGGAGGGATTCGAACCCCCGACCGATGCCTTAGAAGGGCATTGCTCTATCCAGCTGAGCTACTGAGACAAACACCTGCAACCACAGGCACAAGAACTATTATATGCATAACGCAAATAAAAGTCAACACTATTTCAAAAAACTATTTATTTAATTTAGTTCGGTCTAATAAGTCGTGGTTCATACTATAAAAACTCACAGTATAACCATCGGCGATTTCAATGACTGCGTATGATGCTTCCCGACCGCCACGTGGTTGAGTAGTACTTCCAGGATTAACAAACAACACACCATTAATCATCTCCGCCCCATACAAATGTGAATGTCCAAATAAAGCGATGGTTGCTTGTTGCTCAGCTGCCGCGTAAGAAAGAGTGAGCATAGAGCGCTTGACGTCGTGTTCATGGCCATGGACGATGAATACCGTCTCATCGCCCACTTTCTGTACAATAGTTGCTGGCAATTGATCATCATTGTCACAGTTACCACGAACAATATGGATTCCATTTAGCAGTGGATTCGTTGCTGATAATTCACTGTCCCCGCAATGGAAGATTGCGTCTGCTTGCAAAGATTTAATCTGCTCCACTGTGTGCAAGTCGCCATGTGAATCACTTAAAATAAGTAGCTTCATTTTATTTCACCTATCCGTGTGATAAATTCTGGTAGTTGTTCTTTTAACTGGGCTAAGGCTGCCCCGCGATGAGAGATGGTACTTTTCTCTTCTGCAGATAACTCTGCCATCGTTTTTTCTTTACTAGGCACATAAAATATTGGATCATAGCCGAATCCATTCGTTCCTTGTCGTTGATCAGTAATGACACCCTCGCAGCTACCGGAATAAGTAGTTGTCTCGATATTAGGACCCGCAATCGCCAGAACGCACCGAAAACGAGCTTGGCGCTTCGTTTGAGGCACTTCCACAAGGTTAGCTAGCAACTTATCGATATTCGCTTCATCGTCCGATGGCTCGCCTGCATAGCGTGCAGAGTAAACGCCCGGTTCCCCATTCAGTGCATCTACCTCGAGCCCGCTGTCATCCGCGATCACTACTTTTCCCAGTAAGTTTGCAACAGTTTCGGCTTTTAGTACAGCATTTTCAACAAAAGTGGTTCCCGTCTCTTCTACATCAATCGATTCTTCGATATCTTGCAATGTCAGCACATTGATACCTAAAGGGCGAAAGAGAACTTCAAAATCTTTCGCCTTGCCTTTATTATTCGTTGCGATTAATACTTCATTCATTGTGCTTCGCCTACCTGTTGTCCGATCTTATCCGCCAATTCGCCCAACACTTCTTTTTGAATCGCAATCAATTGTTCGATTCCCGATTCAGCCAATGTCAATAAATCATTCATTTCTGCGCGAGAAAAAGTAGCTTCTTCGCCTGTTCCTTGTAGTTCCACGAATTGGCCTTGTCCGGTCATCACCACGTTCATATCTACGTCAGCTGAAGAATCTTCTACATAATCGAGATCCGTGATCAATTGACCGTCAGATAGTTTCCCTACACTTGTAGCAGCTAAGAAATCACGAACCGGAAATACGGGTAGCTTTTTTTCAGTTTGCAATTTATTTGCAGCAATGACCAATGCAACGAATGCACCTGTAATGGATGATGTACGCGTTCCTCCATCCGCCTGAATGACATCGCAATCGATCCAAATCGTACGCTCTCCAATCGCATCCAAATCAACGACTGCACGCAAAGCTCGTCCTATCAGACGCTGAATTTCCATCGTGCGACCGCCCACTTTACCACGAGAAGATTCTCGGATTGTCCGTTGTCCTGTAGCGCGTGGCAACATGGAATATTCAGCTGAGATCCACCCTTTTCCACTATTTCGCATAAATGGCGGTACACGCTCTTCAATCGTCGCTGTACAAATTACTTTCGTATTTCCAACTGATATCAGTACGGAACCTTCGGGGTGAATCAAATAATCTTTCTCAATTGTTACTGTTCGAATATCTTCAGTCGCTCTTCCATCGTGTCGCATGCAATATCCTCCATTTAGATACATTTATTTGGTGTGATTAGTTCATCTAATCTACATTCAATCCATCTTACCATATTCACAGCAAAAAACCCGAAAACGATGTACTGTTTTCGGGTACTGCACTACTTGTTATAAAGTCAGATTACGGACGTCTGGCTGTGGAATAGCAAGCCAATCTTCAACGATAGCTTGAAACTTTTCAATTGAGCCTGTTGTGTAAAATATCGGCTCTTCTGCTGAAGTGGATCGTAATTGTTTTGCTGCAAGAATCCGTTCCACATCAATCACAGTCTCCGCCGCTGAAGAAATAACATTCTTATGATTAGAGAAATGCGCTTCAATATGTTCTTGTAATAATGGATAATGCGTACAGCCAAGAATCACAGAATCAAATGGATAGTTACGCAAAGGCAGTAACGTCTGATCGACTATGTCTCTAGCTGCCTGTGTACGGTATTCTCCATTTTCAACAATTGGCACAAATTCCGGACACGCAAGTGAATGAACTTTGGCTTCTGGTTTTAGACTGTGTATCGCTTGATCATACGCTTTACTTTTCACGGTGCCTTCCGTACCAAGCACAGCAATTTCGTCTGTTTCAGACGCGTTGACAGCCGCCCTGGCCCCTGGTTCAATTACACCGACAACAGGAAAATCAAATTGCTGTCGTACTTCTTCTAGCGCGATAGCAGTCGCGGTGTTACACGCAATAACGAGCATTTTTATACCCATTTGCGCTAAGCTGTTGACCATGTCCATTGTAAATTGCAACACTTCTTCCGCTGGTCGAGGACCATACGGACAACGTGCATCATCGCCAATGTAAATAATAGGTTCGTTCGGTAGGTAGTTGCGTAACTCTCTTACAACTGTCAGTCCGCCAACTCCCGAATCAATTACTCCAATAGGTGCGTTCAATGTAATCCCTCAATCTCTTGTCATCTGTTCATGTAGTGTGGCTAGCAATTCTGAAAACCGCTGAATTTCCTGCTCATTTGAATTCACAAAAACATCTTGCAAATACTCTTGTCTCTTCTGTATGACCTCTTCAATAATCCGTATTCCTTCAGGTAATAAATGAACACGAACAACCCGGCGGTCCTGATCATCTCGCACACGTTTCACTAGCTGACTATTTTCCATCCGGTCTACTAAGTCAGTCGTTGTGCTAAATGCTAAGAACATTCTATTGGATAGATCTCCAATGGTCATATCACCATGTTCTAATAACCATTGAAGAGCGCTGAATTGTGGAGGTGTAATGGTAGACTTCTTTAATATTTTTCGACCTTGTTCCTTGATGATGGACGCAATGTATCGCAAGTCTTTTTCCATTTTTACGATATCAGTTGGTACGTTTTGTTGTTCATTCAACAAAAAATCAGCTCCCTGAAATGAGTCCTATCTTTTCATTGTACCGTTTTCATTGATGAACGCAACAATTTTTCCTTTATTTTATACTAGAGAAGAAGTAATTGACACCGATTGCACAAAATTGGTTTACTATCCTAAGTTGAACATCATTTTTAGTTCAGCCGTAATTCTCCCAATCGCAATAATTCGACGATTGCTTGTGCTCTACCTGATACACCCAGTTTTTGAATCGTATTTGAAATATGATTTCGTACGGTTTTCTCACTAATAGTCAATTGTCCAGCAATTTCTTTCGTTGTAAAATCATCTACCAGCAAAGTGAAAATCTGTCGTTCTCGATTTGTTAATAAAGAACGGTTTTGCATTTCATCCAAGATGCGCCCCTCCTCTTTACGCTTTCCCCTTAGGATATGTAAGCGTAAGGGCGTCTGTGTAGGCTTTTACGAGTTTTCTAGGAACACCCTTCTCTCTTCTTCCATCCACGCTACGGGTCTTCCATCACCTTTACCCACTTGAACGATAGCACCTCTACCTGTTAAGACGATTTCATTACGTTCATTCTTAGCCATATAATGCAAATCAACTGAACTCGTACCCATACTATTGGCTTTCACATGGATTTGTAGCTTTTCGTCAAAGTACACTTGCTTTGCGAAATCGCATTGTAAATCCGCTACTATTGGAATAGTTGTGCCCTTTGGATCAATCCACTTTTCCATAAGATTTACATGTTTCAAATACTCGATTCGAGCATATTCAAAATAGGCAAATACCTTCGTATTGTTCAGATGCCCATACATATCCGTCTCTGAAAAACGAACGGAAACATTGGCGTGAAAATGAAATCCTTCGACCCATTGCTCCAAATCCTCAATATAACTTTCTCTCATTGATCCGCACTCCTTCATAATGAATAACTATTCATTACTTTATTATATCAAAATACAAATTGACGTCAAATAACATTCATGACACTACTGTTAACGCAAAATCAATTGGCTACCAGGTGGAGATAGTAGCTCAAACAAAGAGCATTCTCTAAGGGAGCAACCTTAGACTTCTTTATCCATTCATCAACCTATTCTCCCTACTATAACTTAAAAGGCAGTAAACACTAAAAAAGCTGTCCAAGAAAGTCATAGACTTCCTGGACAGCTTTGTTTATAGAAATTAATCTACTTGATGGTCACTTCCGAAGAAGTCCTTAAACATTTGGATTGTCGTTGCTCTACCAATTGCTCCAATAGAAGTCGTTAACGGAATACCTTTAGGACATGCAACTACACAGTTTTGTGCGTTACCACACTCAGTGATTCCTCCGTCTCCCATAACAGTAGCCAAACGCTCGTCTTTGTTCATTGAACCAGTTGGATGTGCGTTGAATAGACGCACTTGTGACATTAATGCAGGACCCATGAAATTTGTCTTGTCGTTTACGTTCGGACAAGCTTCTAGACATACACCGCAAGTCATACATTTAGATAGTTCATATGCCCATTGACGTTTACGTTCAGGCATACGAGGACCTTCACCCAGGTCATACGTACCATCGATCGGAACCCATGCTTTGATACGCTTTAACGAATCGAACATGAATTCACGGTCAACAACCAAGTCACGAACGACTGGGAATGTACGCATAGGCTCAAGTTTAATAGGTTGTGTTAACTGATCAACCAGCGCAGTACATGACTGACGAGGACGACCGTTAATCACCATTGAACATGCGCCACAAACTTCTTCCAAACAGTTCATATCCCAGTTAATAGGAGTTGTTTTTTCACCTTTAGCATTTACTGGGTTACGTCTGATTTCCATTAGAGCCGAAATTACGTTCATATTCGGACGGTATGGAACTTCAAATCTTTCTACATAAGGGCTTGAAGTGGCAGTATCTTGACGTTGAATGTCAAATACGACAGTTTTTGTAGCAGTTGCAGTTTGTTGTTCGCTCACTTTTATCAATCTCCTTTCTTCGCTGAGTAATCACGGATACGTGGAGGAATAAGAGATGTGTCTACATCTTCATACGAAATAATTGGTGCAGAAACTCCGTCAAATTCCGCAATTGTTGTTTTCAAGAAGTTCTCATCGTCACGATTCGGGAATTCTGGCTTATAGTGCGCGCCACGACTTTCATCACGATTCAATGCGCCTAAAGTAATTACACGTGCTAGATAAAGCATGTTTTTCAGCTGGCGTGTAAACATAGCTCCTTGGTTTGACCATTGCTGTGTATCCGTAATATTTATATTTTCATAACGCTCAAGTAACTCAACAATTTTATCGTCTGTCTGCTTCAACTTATCATTGAAACGAACAACCGTTACGTTGTCAGTCATCCATTCGCCTAGCTCTCTGTGAAGTACGTACGCATTCTCTGTACCGTTCATCTTGAGAGTGTCTTCCCATTTCTGCTGTTCTTCTTTCACTGCTTCTTCGAAGATCGTTGCTGGTAATTCATCAGCTGTTCGCTTCAACTGTTTCATGTAATCAATTGCGTACGGTCCTGCGACCATACCGCCATAGATTGCAGATAGTAATGAGTTCGCTCCCAAACGGTTTGCACCGTGTTGCGAGAAGTCACATTCACCTGCTGCGAATAGGCCAGGGATACTTGTTTGCTGATGATCATCTACCCATAGTCCACCCATTGAATAGTGAACAGCCGGGAAAATCTTCATTGGCAATTTACGCGGATCATCTCCTGTGAACTTTTCATAAATCTCGATGATTCCACCGAGTTTAATATCAAGTTCTTTAGGGTCCTTGTGAGATAGATCCAAGTACACCATGTTCTCTCCGTTGATACCTAGTTTTTGGTTTACGCATACGTCAAAGATTTCACGTGTTGCGATATCCCGAGGAACTAAGTTACCGTAGTCTGGATATTTCTCTTCCAAGAAATACCAAGGCTTTCCGTCTTTATATGTCCAAATACGTCCACCTTCACCACGTGCTGATTCGCTCATGAGACGAAGTTTGTCATCCCCAGGAATTGCTGTTGGGTGGATTTGAATAAATTCACCATTTGCATATTTTGCACCTTGTTGATATACGATCGATGCCGCAGAACCTGTATTGATTACAGAGTTCGTAGACTTACCGAAAATAATACCAGGGCCACCCGTTGCCATGATGACAGCATCCGCTTTAAATGCTTGGATTTCCATTGTCTTCATGTTTTGTGCTTTAATACCGCGGCATGTTCCCTCTTCATCTTTGATGATTCCAAGGAATTCCCAATGCTCGTATTTTTGTACTAATCCAGATACCTCATGCGAACGCACTTGTTCGTCAAGAGCATAAAGTAACTGTTGTCCAGTTGTCGCACCTGCATACGCTGTACGGTGGTGAAGTGTACCACCGAAACGACGGAAATCCAAGAGACCTTCTGGCGTACGGTTAAACATAACGCCCATACGGTCCAACAAATGGATGATTCCAGGAGCTGCTGCCGTCATTGCTTGTACTGGTTTTTGATTCGCTAGGAAGTCTCCACCGTAAACTGTATCGTCAAAGTGAATGTCGACCGAGTCGCCTTCACCTTTCGTGTTTACAGCACCGTTAATGCCGCCTTGGGCACATACGGAGTGGGAACGTTTTACTGGTACTAGCGAGAACAAGTCAACCGGTACACCAGCTTCTGCTGATTTGATGGTAGCCATTAATCCAGCTAGTCCTCCACCGACGACAATCAATCTGCCTTTTGCCATTATTGTGTCACTCCTCAATTATACGTAATTTCATTAGTTAGTTAGTTATTCACACAAAAGCTAGAAGTGCTTGAATTCCAATTACAGAAAGTACTAGGAATACAATGATTGTAATATACGATACGATTTTTTGTGATCTAGGTGATTGTGCAATTCCCCATGTAACACAGAAAGACCATAGTCCATTTGCTAAGTGGAAAGTCGCAGATAGAATACCTAGGATATAGAATACAAGCATAAGTGGGTTCGATAAGATATCGGCCATCATGTTGAAGTCTACTTCAGCTCCAAGCGCTTTTTGAATACGAGTTTCGTATACGTGCCAAGCAATGAAGATGACAAGGAATACACCCGTGAAACGCTGGAATGTGAACATCCAGTTACGAAAAGTGCTATAACTGCCCACATTGTATTTCGCTGAGAAAGCTATGTACACTCCGTAAAACGCGTGGAACATGAGTGGAATGTAAATAATAAACCATTCCAAGAACAATACAAACGGCAAGTTCCCCATAAAATTAGATGCTGTGTTGAATGCTTCCTCACCGCGCGTTGCAAAATGGTTAATAACTAAGTGTTGGGCAACAAATAGTCCAACTGGAATTACACCAAGCAACGAATGTAGACGGCGTAAGAAAAAATCTGTTTCTTTCGACAAGTCTTTTACCCTCCCTTATTTCTGAGATTCTACTGTCGTGATGCGGTTCTCTATCTAGTTCGCATTCGCCAGTATCTCTCTTCATGGTACAATATGATAACATGTATATTGTACTCCTCTGTATTGGACAGGTCAAGACGCTGTGTACTTTTTATAGTAGATTATGATTTTTCTAAAAACGTCGAATAACACGTTGCTTTTCTTACGATCCGACACTGCTTGACATAGTTTGAAGCCCATAGAAGTAAGGATTTGAGAGATTAGCGTTTATTTCTAATACACTACTCCACTCATTTATTCATGAAATTTACGCTTTTAATTTAATTCACCAATCATTCTCAGAATGTGTAGTGAAAATAAACGCCTAGCAATAATATGGAAGAAAAACATTATATGTCAATGAAAGCCCCTCGACTTTATTCAGTAAGGGGCTTTTCAGATGTCTCAGGTTGTTGGAAATGGGCAAGTAACTGATCGGCGACTTTCTTTGGCATCCCTGCTTCTCTCAATTGTTCAGGTGTTGCTTCACGAATGGCCTTCACAGTTTTAAAGTGTTTCAGTAATTGCTGTTTACGTTTCGGGCCAACCCCTTCAATTCCATCCAGTGAGGAGGTCAGTGAAGATGCCCCCCGCCGCTGTCTGTGGAATGTAATAGCAAATCGATGGACCTCATCTTGAACACGTTGCAGCAAATAAAATGCCTCACTTGTCTTCTTTAACGGAACAATCTCTGGCGGATGACCATACAGCAACTGTGCTGTATTATGTTTATCATCTTTTGCCAATCCAGCTATCGGAATGGAGAGGCCTAATTCATCCTCTAGCACTTCACGAGCAATTTCCATCTGTCCTTTTCCACCATCAATAACGATTAAATCAGGTAAAGGCAATTGATCCTTTAATACACGTGTATAGCGTCTTCTCACGACTTCACGCATTGCACCGTAGTCGTCATGTGCTGCCGCCGTCTTCGTTTTATACTTTCGGTAATCTTTGCGATTAGGTCTTCCATCTACAAATGATATCATGGCGGAAACAGGTTCCACACCATGTGTATGTGAGTTATCGAAAGCCTCAATACGAAGAGGTGTGCTAATATTCATCGCTTCCCCAAGTTCTTCACACGCACCAATGGTACGCTCTTCTTGACGTTCAATTATTTGGAACTTCGCGTTTAGTGCAATGGACGCGTTTTTAGCAGCCAGTTTAACAAGGTCCTTTTTCTTTCCACGTTGTGGTATGAACACATTCGTATCGAGCAATTGATCTGCCAACGCAAAATCAACGGTTTCTGGAAGTAATACTTCTTTTGGTAATAAATGTTGAGCTTCTCCATAGAAACGACCTAGATACGTCAGTAATTCTTCTTCAGGGTTTTGATAAGCCGGGAAAATGGATACATCCCGTTCGATCATTTTACCTTGTCTGACAAAGAATACTTGCACACACATCCAGCCTTTATCAACTGCATAACCAAAAATGTCACGGTCTGTAAAATCATTCGCATTCATATTCTGTTTTTCCATAACGGTTTCAATATTGGTAATTTGATCACGATATTCTTTCGCTCGTTCAAATTCTAATTCTTCTGCTGCTTCATTCATTTTTTGTTGAAGTTCCTTTTTTACTTCTTTATACCCGCCATTTAGGAATCGAGTAATGTCTGCAATCATTTCGGTATACGCTTCGGCAGGCACTTCTTTAATACAAGGCGCCAGACATTGACCGATATGATAATACAAACACGCCCGCGCAGGAATACTTTGACATTTGCGATACGGATATAAGCGATCCAGTAATCTTTTTGTTTCATGAGCGGCTGTAGCGTTAGGGTACGGCCCGAAATATTTACCAGATTTTTTATTGACTTTGCGTGTAATGATCAACTTTGGATGACGTTCATTCGTAATTTTTAAGTAAGGATATGTTTTGTCATCTTTAAGCATAATATTGTATTTCGGATCGTATTTCTTAATCATATTTAATTCTAAAATCAATGCCTCAATTTCAGAATTGGTAACTATATATTCAAAGTCCTCTATTTCCCCGACCAAACGCTGGGTCTTGCCATCATGGGAACCCGTAAAATAGCTACGCACACGGTTTTTCAACACTTTTGCTTTCCCGACATAAATGACAGTACCTTGACGATCCTTCATTAAATAGCAACCCGGCAAATCGGGAAGGATTGAAAGTTTATGTTCAATGATTTCATTCATTATTTTCACCTACTAAAAGACCGAGCTGCTCTTGCGGCCCGGTCTTTTATATTTATGCGTGTTTTTCTACTAGTTGTGCAAGTGCTTCTTTTGGTTGGAAACCTACTACTTTTTCAGCCACTTCTCCATCTTTAAAGAGAAGTAGTGTTGGGATTGACATGATACCGAACTGGCTAGCAGTTGCTTGGTTATCATCCACGTTTACTTTTACAATGTTCGCTTTTCCTTCAAGTTCACCTGAAAGTTCTTCAAGTACAGGAGCGATCATTTTACATGGTCCGCACCAAGGTGCCCAAAAGTCCACTAGTACTACGCCTTCTTTTACGTTTTCAGCAAAGTTTGAATCCGTTGCATTAATAATTGCCATTCTAATTTCCTCCTTAGTCTTTAACTATATTCGTATTATATCATGGAGGTATAGAAGGAGCTAAAATAATGCCTATCTTCATTCTTTAGCTGACTTTGATTTTTTTAATTTCTTCAATCATGATAGGAATAATCTCGAAGATGTCGCCTACGATACCGTAATCGGCAATTTTAAAGATGTTCGCCTCTGGATCTTTGTTGATGGCTACAATAACTTTCGAGTTGGACATACCTGCTACGTGCTGGATCGCTCCTGAAATTCCAGCTGCAATATACAAGTCTGGAGTAACCACTTTACCTGTTTGACCAATCTGTAGTGAATAGTCACAGTAGTCCGCGTCACATGCTCCACGTGAAGCACCAACTGCGCCGCCTAGAAGATCTGCTAACTCTTTTAAAGGCTCAAATCCTTCAGGCCCTTTAACTCCACGGCCGCCCGCTACGATAACTTTTGCTTCAGATAAATCTACGCCTTCTGTTGATTTACGTACTACGTCTTTGATAACGGAACGAAGATTTGCAATTTCTACAGTTTTCGCTGTTACGTCACCTGAGCGGCCTGCGTCATGCGCTAACGGCTCAATGTTGTTCGGACGGATTGTGATAAATTGTAAGCCTTCTTTAATTTCCACTTTTTCAAACGCTTTACCAGAATAGATCGGACGGATGAATTCTGCATCATCGCCTTCTCCTTCAATCTTCGTAACATCTGAAATCAATCCGACTCCAAGTTTACTTGCAATTTTTGGTGATAAATCTTTACCCATAGCTGTGTGCCCGAATACGACACCATCAGGAGATTCATCTTCATAGACTGCTAGGAATGCCTGTCCAAAGCCGTCTGGCGTGTAGTGCTTCAAGTGTGGGTGCTCAACCGTTACTACACGATCCGCTCCATAATGAATCATTTCTTCGCCAAGTGACTGAACTTGATCTCCTATAAGAACAGCGACAACTTCTCCGCTATCTGATATATTTTTTGCTGCTGCAATTGTTTCAAATGATACGTTACGTAGTTCTCCATCACGTGCTTCACCTAAAACCAACATTTTCTTTGACATAATGTAGTCCCTCCTAATTACGGTTCTCTATATGAATTAAATTACTTTCGCTTCGTTACGCAATAATTTTATCAGTTCAGCCGCTTGATCTGCCGGCTCTCCTTCAAGTACACGTCCCGCTTCTTTTGCAGGTGGTAAGAAGACTTCTTTCGTTTCCGTCTTCGCTTCTACGTCATCTTCCTCTAGATCTAGATCATCGAACTCTAGATCTTCAAGAGGTTTCTTCTTAGCTTTCATAATCCCAGGCAAAGAAGGATAACGTGGTTCGTTTAGACCTTGTTGTGCTGTTACTAGAAGTGGTAGGGACGTTTCAATCGTTTCCGAGTCCCCTTCTACGTCGCGTACCACTGTTGCGTTCGTTCCGTCTATTGTTAATTCAGTAATTGTCGTGACGTAGTTAATGCCTAGTAATTCTGCTACACGAGGCCCTACTTGTCCTGACCCGCCATCAATTGCTACATTACCAGCTAGAATCAGATCAGCATCTTTATCTTTCAAGTAATCTGCAATAACTTTCGCAGACGTATATTCATCGATATCATCAATGTCGTCTTCAATATTGATGAGTACTGCTTTGTCTGCACCCATCGCCAATGCTGTACGCAATTGTTTCTCGGAATCTTCGTCACCGATTGATAATACAGTGACTTCTCCACCATGTTCGTCACGTAGTTTAATAGCTTCTTCTACTGCGTACTCATCGTATGGGTTAATGATGAATTCTGCACCATCTTCAGCAATCGCACCGTTTGAGATTGAGATTTTTTCTTCCGTATCAAATGTTCTTTTTACTAATGCATAAATGTTCATTAATAGAACCTCCTATTCGATAATTACTTCCCTTTAAATGTAGGTTGACGTTTTTCGATAAATGCTTGAATACCTTCTTTTGCATCTTCAGAGACGAAAACATCTCCAAATGACTTAGCTTCTTCTTCGACACCTTCATAAAACGACTGATCTTTTGAGTATGAAAGCATACGTAAAGCATGTTTCACTGCAATTGGACTCTTTTGAGAAATCTTCTTTGCAAGCTTCAATGTTTCAGCCGAGAGTTCTTCATCCGAATATGAATGGTTTGCAAGCCCCCACTGTACTGCGTCTTCGCCTGAGATTGGATCGCTAGTCAACATAATTTCTGCTGCCTTCGCTACACCAACTAGTCGTGGTAAACGTTGTGTGCCCGCAAATCCAGGAATGAGACCTAGTTGTAATTCAGGCAAGCCTAGTTTTGCACTTTTTGTAACCAAACGGATATGGCAAGCCATAGCAAGCTCTAACCCACCGCCAAGTGCCGCTCCATGAATGGAAGCGATTACAGGTTTAGGAAAATTCTCTAAACGCTCGAAAACTTCTTGTCCTTTACTAGAAAGCTTTGAGAACGCCGCCCCTGTATCCACTGTTGTAAATTCTTTAATGTCAGCACCCGCTGAGAAGAATCGACCTTCACCGTACAGAACCACAACGCGGACATCGTCGTCATGCTCTACACTAGTTAATAGCTGATCCACTTCTTCAATCAGTTTCGAAGACAGTGCATTCGCTGGTGGATGGTCAATTTTCGCTAATGCGACATGTCCGTCTTTCTCCAAGTTAATCAATGTCATCTACGATCTCTCCTTTAATACAATGCTTACTGTAGTTTGTAACCATGCAATAGCATGTCACTAACTTTAGGTGCTAATCTAACTAAATTAAATTTCTGTTCGTTCATCACCCAAGAGGTAATGGTCTCGTCCATTGTGCCAAATAACATCTGCCTTGCTAGTCTCAGGTCAAGATTGGGAGACAACTCTCCTTTCTCTACCCCTTCTTCAAGCAAAGTATCCAACAAAACCATATATTCTTTCAACACATTATTGATTTGGAATCGCAGATCTTTATTTGACTGTCTGAGTTCCAATTGTGTGACGATCGCTAAGTGAGGATCTTCTTGTAGGACGGTAAAATGGTTTTCTACAACCAATTGCAATTTTTCTGCAATGGGAAGATCTCTTTTTAATATTTCTTTAATGTTTTCTACGAATATTTCCATTTTTTCTCTGAATACAGATACGAGGATGTCTTCTTTATTTTTAAAATATAAATAAATTGTTCCATCCGCAACTCCAGCTTCTTTAGCAATTTTTGAGACTTGTGCTTGGTGGTATCCATTCTCTGCAATCACGATCACTGCAGCATCTACAATTTGTTTATATTTAGGTTTTGTTCGCTTCATTAATGTTTCACCACCAAAAAGAAAAATATGAATGATGATTCATTCATATTTTCATATTAATATTCTTTTGAGTTATAGTCAAGCATTTTGTCACGAACTTTTTAACGAATTTTGCACTTCCGTTAGTTTCTTTCGCTCTTCCTCAACTAATGTTCTACGTAAAATTTTACCTACTGCTGTTTTGGGAAGATCTTCACGGAAATCATAATGCTTTGGAACTTTAAATGCAGCAAGCTGTTTTCTGCAATACGTATCTAATTCTTTTTCTGTTATGGAATATCCTTCTTTTAACACAATATAAGCTTTAACTGTTTCACCGCGATATGGATCTGGTACACCAGCTACGATACATTCTAGAATGGCTGGATGTTCATATAGGACTTCTTCAATCTCACGTGGGTAGACATTGAAGCCGCTTGCGATAATCATATCCTTTTTGCGATCGACAACATAGAAGTATCCGTCCTCATCCATATACCCTAGATCCCCTGTCAAAAACCATCCATCACGGAATGATTCCTGTGTGTCGTCAGGTCTATTCCAATAACCTGTCATAACTTGAGGTCCTTTGACTGCAATCTCTCCAATTTCTCCCACTGGTAACGGTTCTGATGAGCCAGGCCCCAGCACACATCCATCCGTATCCGGCCATGGAACTCCGATAGAGCCACGCTTTTCCAACCCATCCCACACAAAGTTCGCCATAGCAACAGGAGATGTCTCTGTTAAGCCATATCCTTCTACGAGTTTGCCACCTGTTACTGCTTCAAACTTTTCTTTCACTTCAATTGGTAATGCGGCAGATCCACTGATGCAAGCTTTAATAGAAGATAGATCATATTTTTCTAAATCAGGATGATTCAACAGTCCAATATAGATTGTAGGTGCACCTGGGAATAACGTAGGTTTTTGTTTGTCAATATCTTGTAATGCAGTCTTGAAATCAAATTTAGGAATCAACACCATTTTATGACCTTTCATTACAGCGAAAATCAAAACTGTCGTCATCCCATAGACGTGGAAGAACGGTAGAATACCCATAATCGTTTCTTCGCCATCCGTCGTTTTATATAGCCAAGCACTACACATTTCAGTATTGCTGATTAAATTGGAATGTGTCAGTTCTACACCTTTCGGAGGGCCTGTCGTTCCTCCTGTATACTGCAATAAGGCAATATCGCCTTTCTCATAAGCTATATGAATCGGATCAGGTTTTGTTGATTTCATTATTTCGGTATATAAATGATGAATGCCACGATGTTCTACTTTTACAGTCAACTTATGCTCTTTTTTCTGAATGAAAGGATAAACTAGATTTTTGGGAAATGGAAGATAATCTTTAATTCCCGTAATGATAATATTTTCAAGCGCAGTTCCATTCATTGCTTTCGTAACCCGTGGAAACAGGATATCAAGTGAAATAATAACCTTTGCACCCGAATCAGAAAGTTGATAGTGCAATTCACGTTCTGTATACAATGGATTAGTTTGGACTACTATTGCACCTGCATAGAGAATCCCAAAGTATGCGATGGCGCTTTGCGGACAGTTTGGAAGCATGATGGCTACGCGATCACCTTTTACAACTCCTAATTTTTGCAAGTAGCTAGCAAATTTTAGAGCAGACTCGTGAAATTCTTTGAACGTGATGTCTTTCCCCATAAAATGAATGGCTGTGTTAGTTGAATACTTTTTGCTAGACCTTGTTAGATAGTCTTGCAATGGAATATTTTCGTATTCTAAAGTAGTCGGAATTTCTTTCGGATATGCAGCAAGCCAAGGTTTATTTGTCATCTTTACAACTCCTTTACATTCATGTAATTGTTAGAACATTCCTTATTCATTAGTATATCGATAAACTAATTAGTTTACAAGATAAATATGAAAGCGCTTTATTCTTTTGCATACATACCTCTTAGTCTATGTGAGAGACAGTACTTATATTCATTTCTAAAAACAGAGAAACTGAATATAAGATATAAAAGCTTTTCCGCTACAGGGGGAACGCGAGCCCATAGGCGTCGGTCAGCTAAAGCTTCATTCCTCTCCCGCATTTTACATACAAAAAACACCAAGACCGAGGTCATGGTGTGTTATTGAAGAGCCAGTACACGCCGACGAGGGCGAAAAGTACACAGACTACTAATAGTATCTTAATTAATCTTTCCATAATATGCGATCTCCTATGAAATACTGGCGCCGATGACGAATGACAGACCTACCGAAATACAGAGCGAAATAAATCCTACGGAGCGGTTGTCAGCCTGGATCTCCTTGTCCACTTTAAATTTCGGTGTTAGGAATTCGAACAGCAAATAGGCGAAGACGAGAAGCACAAAACCGTATAAGCCCCAGCCCATCATCTGCGGCAGGCTATTATGCTGCTCGATAGAATAACGGAATATATTAGCGACACCAAATATCTTTCCGCCTGTTGCCATCGCCACTGACAAATTCCCTTTACGGATCTCTTCCCAGTTTTTATATTTTGTTACGATTTCAAATAGTACCATTGAGACGATCAAGCACAGTGTAACGACACTGAAATACCCGGCCGTCTCAACTAATGGATGACTCCAAAATCCCGTATGATTCATAACGCCACACCTTCTTTATGTTCTCTTGCTTGTCATACGGCCCAAGCAGCTGAAAGGTTTCATTTATTTTAATTCTACTACAGTCACGCCACTTCCACCTTCGCCCGCTTCACCAAAGCGATAGGATTTAACGCGTGAATGTTTTTTCAAATATTGTTGAACACCTTGTCGAAGTGCACCCGTTCCTTTACCGTGAATAATGTTCACTTGATGGTAGTTAGACAGTAACGCGTCATCAATATACTTCTCGGTTCGCGCTAGGGCATCTTCATATCGTTCACCACGTAAATCAAGCTCCATTTTAACATGCCCCGAACGCCCTCTTACTGCTGAAACTGTGGTTTGTTTCTTTTCTTTTTCAGGTTTCGTATATTGCAATCCCGATTCCGGTAATTTCATCTTCAAAATACCAATTTGAACGACCCACTCTTTGTCTGATACTTTTTCAACAAGAGTTCCTTTTTGTCCATAGGCAAGTACTTTCACTTCGTCTCCTTGTTGTAACGGACGAGGTCCTGCTTGAGCTTTAATGGCTTTCTTTTTCTTTTCTTCAGGTGCAGCGCCTTCCAAACGCTTTCGAGCTTCGATTAACTCATGCTCCTTCACGCTGGCACCTGCATTCATTCGTAGAGCACGTAAGTCTGAAATAACCGCTTCGGATTCTGTTCTAGCCTGATCTACGATTTTTTTCGCTCTCTCTTTGGCCGCTTCCGTTAAGCGGTCTTTTTGCTCTTCGAATTCTTGTAATTTATCGTGCAATTCTTTCTTCAGCTTCTCAGTTTCCAAAAGTACGTCATGTGTACGTTCAGCATCTTTTTCGGATTGTACACGACTCGTTTCAAGAGAGGCAATCATGGAATCTACTTCTCCGCGATTTTCTCCTGTGAAACTCTTTGCGCGATCGATTACATGACTTTGTAAACCTAGTCGTTTGGAAATTTCAAACGCGTTACTTCGTCCTGGTACACCGATCAGTAAACGATAAGTCGGGCTCAATGTGTCAATGTCAAATTCAACACTCGCATTGGCTACACCTGTTCGGTTAAAGCTATACGCTTTTAATTCGGGATAGTGAGTGGTCGCCATCACACGTGCGCCAGTGCCGTGCACTTCATCCAAAATGGATATGGCAAGAGCAGCACCTTCTTGAGGATCTGTCCCTGAACCTAATTCATCGAATAATAATAGAGAACGTTCATCGAACTTCTTCAATATATTCACAATGTTGACCATATGAGATGAAAACGTACTCAAGCTCTGTTCGATTGATTGCTCATCACCGATATCTGCATAAATCGAATCAAAGACGGCGACTTCAGAGCCATCAAGTACTGGAATAGGTAGACCTGCTTGTGCCATCAACGTGCAAAGGCCAACTGTTTTTAGTGTAACTGTTTTACCACCTGTATTTGGACCTGTGATCACAATGGTTGTGACATCGGCGCCAAATTCAATCGTATTCGCTACCGCTTCATTAATCGGTAGGAGCGGGTGACGCGCTTTAGAAAGCCGCATATAGCCATCTGCGTTAACTGCTGGTTTTGTACATTTATTTGCAGTACCATACTTAGCTTTTGCTAAAATGACATCTACTTCTGCCAATAGCTGCACCAATGTAAATAGCTCATGGGCGATTTCTTGAATACTTGCAGATAAGGCAAGCAAAATCTTTTCGATTTCTTCCTGCTCTTTGACTTTTAGTTCACGAATTTCGTTATTCGCTTGTACGACTGCATCCGGTTCGATGAATAACGTCTGGCCAGAGGATGACATATCGTGAATTACACCGCCATAGTGTGAACGATATTCTGCTTTAACGGGAATACAATAACGATCATTTCGCATTGTGACGATTGCATCAGACAACATTTTCGATGCATTTTTCCCTCTCGTATAACTTTCAAGACGTTCACGCACACGACTTTCTTGGATACGTAAACTTTGACGGATCGAACGTAACGCGGATGAAGCACTATCCATCACTCGACCATTGTCATCGATCGCTGCATTGACTTCATGTTCGATTGCCGTCAGAATCGGCATCGCTTCCTTACGTGCGATTAAATGAGGAATAGTAATCTCGTCTTCAGCTGTAACCGCTTCTAAAAACTGACGAAGAATTCTACTGGCCCGGATTGTGTCAGCAATTTCCACTAATTCCATTGCGCTTAACATGCCGCCAATTTGCGCTCGTTTAGCATGGGATCGAATATCATGGATTCCACCCATTGGGACATTCCCGCGGATTCGTAAAAGTGCTAATCCTTCATCTGTTTCCTCAAGTAACCGATTGACATCTTCGAGGTTTGTTGAAGGTACTAACTGCTCTATATGTGCACGGCCCGCAATGGACGTACATTGTGCCGCTACTTGTTGAATGATTTTATCAAATTCAAGTGTTTTTAAGACACGCTTTTCCAATGTCTTACACTCCCTTTCATCTACGGATCACTTTCTCAATAAATGTCTCAAGCGGCCATGTATTGACTACTTGTTCAGCAGCAAGCCAAGCTTTTTGTGCGTATTCTACGCCAATCGGCATAATATCAAGCTGTTCAGTCGCATGCGCATCTGTATTGATTGCAATATTGACACCAGCTTCTATTGCTTGCATGATGTGTTCTGTGCGTAAATCCAAACGATATGGACTGGCGTTCACTTCTAGTATTTTGCCGTATTCGCTCGCCCACTTGATGAGCTGCTCGATATCCGGATTATACCCTTCACGTTGACCAATAATACGACCTGTCGGGTGGGCAATCATGTGTACGTGCGGATTTTTACACGCGGCATGCAGACGCTCCATAATTTGCTCTTGTGGTTGATTGAAACTAGAGTGAATGGACGCAATGACAAAGTCAAGTTGCTCTAGAATCTCATCTTCAAAATCTAACTTCCCATCTGGCAGAATGTCCATCTCCGTTCCGCAGAACACCTCAATATCATCGTACTTCGCGTTCACTGCACGAATTTCTTCTATTTGCTTCAATAAACGCTCAGGTGTTAAACCATTTGCTACTTTTAAATAATGCGAATGATCGGTGATGACCAAATGTGAATAACCTTTTGCACGACAGGCTTCTACCATTTCTTCAATGGAATGACCGCCATCTGACCAAGTGGTATGCATATGCAAGTCGGAACGAATCAATTCAGGCGTGACAAGTGTAGAGATTTCTTCTGCTCGATCAAGCTCCGTTCCGTCCTTACGAATACTTGGAGGAATAAACGGCAAATCAAAGTGTGCAAAGAATTCCGTTTCACTAGAAAATGTCTGCACATGTCCTGTTTCGTCTTCCACACCGTATTCACTAATTTTCTGTTTGCGATTTTTAGCCAACTGACGCATCCGTATATTATGTGCGGCTGAGCCAGTAAAGTGATGAAGTGCTGTTGCGAATTGGTCTTCCGTGACAAAACGGAAATCTGCATCGATAGGGTTTTCTGTATCAAGTGAAATCGACAGTTTAGCGTCCCCTGCTGCAATCACTTTTTCGATCGGTAAAGCAGCCAATATTTTTTCCCGGACGATTTGCGGTTCTTCAGTTACGAGAATCCAGTCTACATCTGAACTTTCTTCTTCTCGCCTGCGATAACTCCCTGCTACTTGATACTTTTGAATCTCATCGATCAACTCTAATTCAGCTTGCACGATCTCAACGACTTTAGTCACTTGCCAAATCGGTGTCTTACCGGAACGATTTGCAAGTATTTCAATTTCACGCAATAAATTTTCTTCTGTCTTTTTACCGAATCCAGGAATTTTGCTTACCTCTTGTCGTTCGCAAGCCGCTTGAAGTGATTCAATCGAATCAATATTTAACGCTTCTCGTAGTTTGGCTATTTTCTTTCCGCCAAGTCCAGGGATATTCAAGAGAGGAATCAATCCTTTCGGAACTTTCTCTTCAAGCTCCGTCAAGACATCTGAAGTTCCTTTCTCCATCAAATCCACAATGACCGCACCGGTCCCTTTGCCGATTCCCTTCAATGACAAGATATCATCCATCTCCGCAAGACTTCTCGTGTCCAATTCTAAAGTCGAAGCGGCTTTTCTAAATGCAGCTACCTTGAAATGATTTTCTCCAAGTAGTTCCATGTATAAGGCAATTTTTTCAAACGTACGGATTATCGTCTTTTTATTCACGTCAGTATCCTCCCCACTCTGTTAAAAAAGCTTCCACGCGTTCGGGAAGCTTTTAGTTCATATGTACAGTACATTATTTACAAGCGTTAGCCTATATAAACGAACCACCAATTCTTTATTGCCGAGGAAATAATTGGCGTATGTTCGAACATCGCTTTCGCCAGCAATGAATGACCTAATGAGTTTTGGATGACTTCAACAGGAAGCATCGCAAGTAAAGATAAAACGAAAAAGATGATGACATAGAATTCAATAAATCCTAGTCCAGCGCCAATCAGACGTGCGCCAAAACCAAGGATCGGAATATGCTTGATAAAGTCTAGCATGGAACCTACTAATTGCAAAACTAACTTCATTCCGACAAAAATCAAAATAAATGCGATCAACCGGTAAAACGTCATATCCAAATCCAAGTTTTCGAACGTCCAGCTCAGTGAATCTGCTGCAGTCGCCCCTGGATAAGGTATCCATAGTATTAATTTTTCTGCAAATGGCTTGTAGAATTTATACGCCACGATTACCGATACAATCAATCCTAACATATGGATGAGCTGTACGATGAATCCGCGTCTAAAGCCTGCAATCAGGCCGCCTACAAGCAGTAAAATAATGAGTAAATCTATCATATTTCGCCCCTCAACCCTTCATGTTTTTCACTTCTTCTTCTAATTCTTTTACTCTGTCTTGTAGTTTCAGAAATTCGTGGACACTATTTACCGCTGTCAGAACAGCAATCCTCTTGCTGTCGAGGTGTCGATTATGCTTACTAATTTCGCGCATTTTTTCATCAACGAGCGAGGCTACATAACGTACATGTGCAGATGGTTCCGTACCAACAACCGTATATGTTTGTCCGTAGATATCAACTGTCACTCTTGCTCTTTTTTTGTCCGCCATTTTTACGCCCTCCCTCTTAAAAACCCTTTTATAATCATACCATGAAAATCAATTACTTGTGAATCAATTACGCCTCATATTGACATGAGATTCGAATTTCAGACATTATTTTTTCGGTAGAAATTCTAGTTTCAGGTATACTGAGTACTAGATCATTTCGAGGAGTGGGTAAAAAAGTGAGTAATCAAGTCATCGTTCTATCTGAAAAAGAAATGCCGGAAGTAATTCGCTTCTATGAAACAAATAAAGTCATCCGTAATGCCCCAGGTGTCGTTTTCGCAGCCAAAACTGCTGATACATCTATCACTGCTTACCGGTCAGGTAAAGTATTGTTTCAAGGAGCAGGCGCTGACAGAGAAGCCGCACGCTGGGGAAACATAGGAACTGTAGCAAAAGTAACACCTTCTGGAGCAAAAGGAGATACGTTACCCGCAAACTTCGCATCGTTATCTGTACTTGGCTCAGATGAGACAGGTACTGGAGATTTCTTCGGTCCTATCACTGTAGCTGCTTGTTTTGTTAGTAGTGAGCAGATTGAATTGGTGAAAGAACTAGGAGTAAAAGATTCCAAACAACTTACAGATGCGTATATGCAGCAAATCGCTGAGGATTTGAAACAAGTTGTCACCTACTCCATGTTGACGCTTGATAACGTCAAATATAATGAAATCCAAGGTAAAGGATGGTCGCAAGGCAAAATCAAAGCTATTCTTCATAACCAAGCCCTTCAGGAAGTACTCGATCAGATGCGTCCTGTTTTACCGGAATATATTCTCATTGACCAGTTTGCGGAGCGGCGTGTTTACTATAATTACTTAAAGGATGAATCTAGTATCATTCAAGACAAAGTTCTTTTTTCAACAAAAGCTGAAAACCTTCATGTATCGGTAGCGACAGCCTCTATACTCGCGCGGGTTGCATTCCTTGAAGCAATGGATCAACTAAGTAGTCAAGCTGGTGTCACATTACCTAAAGGTGCCGGTCCTAAAGTTGATCAAGTAGCTTGTCAAGTTATCCGTAAAAAGGGAGAGCCATTTCTACACTCTATTACGAAAGTACATTTCGCCAATACACAAAAGGCATTGAAACTCGCCTATAAAAAATAAGAAGATGGCACTAAAATAAAGCAGGCCACCCGTCAGAAAACTGACAGGTAGCCTGTTTATTTATTAGGAGCGAAGCTGTGCGTTTGCTTGTACAGTTAACGCGTCCAATACTTTACTGTGCGCTTTGACGACATCTTCATCTGTCAACGTACGCTCAGGATCGAAGTATGTTAGAGAGAACGCAACGGATTTTGTTCCTTCTTCCACGTTCTTCCCTTCATATAAATCAAACAACTGAACTTTCTTCAGTAATTTTCCGCCTGCTTGCTCGATAATTTTCTCCAAGTCTGCAGCAGATGTGTCTCGATCGACAACTAGAGCAATATCACGAGAGATGGAAGGATAGCGTGGAACCGCTTCATACAACAGCTCTTCCGTCGCAGTTTGCATAATAGACTGCAAGTTCATTTCCATGACATACGTTTCTTGCAGGTCACGATGATTTTGCACAGTTGGATGTACTTGACCGATGATCCCTACTGACTGATCATCTAGCCATATTGTAGCTGTACGACCTGGATGCATTTGCTCCACCGTCGCTTTTGTGAATTGTAGTCGTTCGAGCAAACCTAACTGCTCAAATAATCCTTCTACAATTCCTTTCATAACGAAGAAATCCACTTTTTTCGTTTCGCCTTGCCATGCATGATGAACCCATTTACCAGTCAATACGGCTGCAACATGTTCTACTTCTTTCGGTAAACCGTCTTCTTCGATACCGAGGAAAACTGATCCTGTTTCGTAAAGTGCAATTGAATCATTGCGGCGAGCTACGTTATACGTTGCAGCGTCGAGAAGGTGTGGAATGATGCTTTGTCGAAGAATACTGCGCTCTTCACTCATCGGCATAAGCAATTTTGTTACAGGAGCTGTCTCCAATGCGAAAGCTTGCGCATCTTTTGGTGAAGCCAATGAATACGTTAAAGCTTGCGATAGACCTGCGGCTTCAAGGTATCTGCGGACAATGCGACGCTTTGTCTGATATGGAGTCAACCCACCTGGTGTACTTTCTACGATGGGCAATGTTTTTGGGATTTCATCATAGCCGTATAGACGTGCAATTTCTTCAATCATATCTTCTTTGATTTTCAAGTCTTGACGTCGCGTCGGGATATCCATCACGAGTTGGCCATTGATTAATTCCGTCGGGATTTGCAAACGGTCCATAATGGATTTCATTTCATCCATAGCAATCTTCATACCTAGACGATTATTTACGTAGTCTGGTGAAAGAATGATTCTCTCAGGTGTTTTGTCAAGTTCGTCGAACGTAACCGACCCCTCAAGTACTTCTCCACCTGCCAGTTCAGCCATCAATTGTGCTGCTCGCTCTGCTGCTTCTGCTACGCGATTCGGATCCACACCTTTTTCAAAGCGTGTGCTAGCATCACTGCGTAATCCCACTTCTTTAGATGTTTGTCGAACAGAACCTGGTGCAAAATAAGCTGACTCGATCACAACAGTTGAAGTACCTTCATACACTTCTGAATTAGCGCCGCCCATGACACCCGCAAGTGCAACTGGCTCTTTGCCATTCGTTATGACTAGTTGTTGTCCATTTAATGTACGTTCTACTTGATCAAGCGTCACCATTTTTTCGCCTTCACGAGCATGACGCACGACAATCTCTTTCGTTTCGAGACGGTCATAGTCAAATGCGTGAAGAGGCTGTCCATATTCCATCAATACATAGTTCGTGATATCGACCACGTTATTATGCGGTCGGATACCCGCTGACATTAACGTGTTTTGCAACCACTGAGGTGATTCCGCCACTTTGACGTTCTTCACTACTTTTGCAACGTACATGGGATTATCTTCAGTTGCTTCTACAGTAAGCTTCAAAACGTCTTGCGCTTTTTCTGCAGACTCTGTATACGAAATTTCAGGCAGCTTAATATCTTTCGATAAAATCGCTCCTACTTCATACGCAACACCCAACATACTCAGTGCATCCGAACGGTTTGGCGTTAAATCGAATTCTAAAATACGATCGTACAACCCAAGATGCGTCAATGCACTATCTCCAGCACACACGTCACTTGGCAACACATAGATTCCCTCTGCATACGCTTTTGGAACCAATTTCCCTTCAATACCGAGTTCTTGCAGCGAACAGATCATGCCGTTAGATTCTTCGCCACGAAGTTTCGCTTTCTTAATTTTCATTCCACCAGGCAAGACAGCCCCTGGTCGTGCAACAATCACATTTTGTCCTTCTGCGATATTCGGAGCTCCACAAATAATTTGCGAAATCTCTCCACCTACATCGACTTGACAAATATGTAATTTATCCGCTTCAGGGTGTTTCACACAGCTATTCACATGTCCAATTACAATATTGTCCATACCGAATGAACGATCCATGATGCCATCTACTTCAATACCAGCACGAGTGATTTTTTCTGCCAGTTCTTCTATGGATAGTTCATTCCAGTCTACGTAATTACTTAACCAATTTGTTGATACTAACATCCATATTCCTCCTTATGCCTCTGACCGGTGGAATTGTGAAATAAACCGAATGTCATTTGTATAGAAATGACGAATATCTTCCACTCCGTATTTTAACATCGCAATTCTTTCCGGCCCCATGCCGAATGCAAATCCTGTAACTTCTTCTGGGTTGTAGCCAGCCATTTCCAAAACGTTTGGATGGACCATACCCGCTCCTAAAATTTCAATCCAGCCAGTTTTCTTACACACGTTACAACCTGATCCGCCACACTTAAAACAAGAAATATCCATTTCAACTGAAGGCTCAGTGAATGGGAAGAAGCTTGGACGCAAACGAATTTCACGCTCAGCACCGAATAATTTCTTCGCTAGTAAATCAAGTGTGCCTTTCAAGTCGCTCATGCGGATATTTTCGCCCACAACCAGTCCTTCGATCTGTGTGAATTGATGAGAATGCGTCGCATCATCCGAATCTCGTCGGTATACTTTACCAGGACAAATGATTTTGATCGCAGCACCCTTTTTTGCTTCCATCGTACGTGCTTGGACAGGAGACGTATGTGTGCGCAATAAAATATCCTCTGTAATATAGAAGGAATCTTGCATATCACGAGCCGGGTGACCTTTTGGCAAATTCAGTGCTTCGAAGTTGTAATAATCTTTTTCTACTTCGGGTCCTTCAGCGATTTCATACCCCATGCTGATGAAAAAGTCTTCGATTTCCTCTACTACACGTGTTAATGGATGATGATTACCAAGTGTTATTGGACGCCCTGGTAACGTAACATCAATCGATTCATTTTCCAGTTGTTCTTGGATCGCTTGCTGTTCGAGAATCTCTTTACGTTCCTCAAGAATTGCTGTTACACTTTCTCGGATTTCATTGACGAGCGCCCCCATCTTCGGACGTTCTTCAGCAGGTAATTTACCCATCCCCTTTAACAGGTCCGTAATCGGACCTTTTTTCCCAAGATACGCTACACGTACATCGTTTAATTCTTTGACAGTATGGGATTCATTGATTTTCAACATTACTTGTTCTTTCAGTTCATGCAACTGTTCCTTCATGTGTACTTGCTCCTCTCTCTATTTGGCGGCTACATCACTAAACTTCCCGAAAACAAAAAAACTCGCCCCTATAAAAGGGACGAGGTCGATTTCGCGGTACCACCCTGATTAGTTTGCATCAAAAAAGACGATGCAAAATCACTTAAATTGGAATAACGGTCCTATGCCGGCACGCCTTTACATGTCTGGTCCAAGCGTGCAGCTCGCGGGGTGAACTTCAATGGCGCATCGTTTTCCACACTTTCAGTCGAGGTGTGAAATCCCTGATCACGTGTCTTACCATTTACTCTTCCCGGTCATTGCTATTTTCTTTGATTCGCCTTCTAGTATACCGTAAATCGTTTACGCCTTCAATAGTGATGTCATGGCTGACGTAGTGTGTAAAGTACTATTCCAGTCGCAACTGCCACATTCAGCGATTCAGCTTGACCGTATAACGGGATTTTCACTACATGATCAGCTTGCGCCAGTAGTTCATCATCGACACCACTTCCTTCATTTCCTACAAGTAGCGCGAATGAAGAGTGTGCTTCTAATTCGTTAAGTGAAATGGCTTGCTGTAAACCTGTGCCGACGATTGGAACATGATGGGTCTTTAATCGATCTATCCAAACAGTCAACTCTTCACGTACGACAGGAATATGGAAATGAGAACCTTGCGCAGAGCGAACCGTTTTCGGGTTGAATGGATCTGCACATCCCTTACCTAAAATTACTGCATCAAGACCTGCCGCGTCTGCCGTGCGTATCATCGTACCGATATTTCCTGGATCCTGTACAGCATCAATTAGCAACACTTTCTCCCATTGATGCTGATCTGCTTCATCGTATTGAGGCTGTCTGCAATACGCAAAAACACCTTGTGTTTGTTCTGTTTCAGAAATTTCCTTAGCAACTGCAGCTGTCAGTTCAATAATCGGCGCAGTCCAATGTGTCGGAATTTCGATGTCTTCACGCACAAGTAACTGAATGACTAAACTTGGCTGTTTAAGTGCTTCTTCAACAAGGTGGAATCCTTCCACAACGAACTCTTTTGTCTGATCTCGCTCTTTTCGAGTGGTAACTAATTTCTTCCAATGTTTCACTAACGCGTTCTGAGTTGATTCGATTCGTTTATTCAAGAGGCTGAACATCCTTTTTTTCTTTTCAGTGTACCAAACCAACGTATATTTAGCGACTGTTGTGGAAAAGATACTACAAAAGGAGGCTGACACAAATGAATTTCCAGATTCGCGACGCAATCTCAGCAAACATGACAAACAATAGCTCCACTGACGTACGAAGCGTGATCGACGATGCCATACAACGAGGAGAAGAACACCTATTACCAGGGTTAGGTGTGTTTTTCGAGCAATTATGGAAGCGTTCGGATGAAAAAGAAAAAGCGGAAATCACCAACGAACTATCCGAAGCATTCGCACAAGCACAATAAAAGATCAGCAAAGAAAAGTTAAACCCTTCACATGGATTAAAGTGTGAAGGGTTTATCTTTTGAACTATATTTTCTTATCATCGCACTTCTCAGAAAAAATGTTAGTGGAACGCAGGGAAACGGTGCACTCGCGTGTCTTTTACTTCTGCGTATAATGATCCTTCAACTGATCACGCAAAGCAGCTTTCAAAAACTTCCCGACAGACGTCTTAGGAATCTCTTTGACAAACAAAATCTCATCCGGAATCCACCAACTCGCAAATTGCACTTTGAGCGAATCCTTCAACTCCTGTACCTTTGCGTCATCCTCTGCCACATTCTCATTCAATACCACACAAGCTAGCGGACGCTCTATCCACTTTTCATGCGGAACTGCAATCACTGCTGCCTCATAGACATCATCATGCGACATCAACGCGTTCTCCAAATCAACAGAAGAAATCCACTCACCACCACTTTTGATCAGATCTTTCGTACGATCCGTTAACTTTAGATAGCCGTCTTCTGTCATCACTGCAATATCTCCTGTATACAACCAACCATCTTTAAACGCTTCTTCTGTACGCTCGTCTTTATAATATTCACTCGCAATCCATGGACCTCTGACAGTCAACTCACCCATCGTCTCGCCGTCCCACGGCACTTCTCCATTTTCATTGACGACACGAATATCAAGTCCCGGCATAACCAACCCTTGCAGCGCACGAATATCGATTCTTTCATCTGTCGTCAAATTTTCCATAGAAGAAGTTAGCACCGATAAACTGACGAGTGGCGAGGTTTCCGTCATGCCGTAGCCGATAATGAATGGCACTTTGTATTTCTCCTCAAATGCCCGAATCAAGCCTTTTGGCGAAGCGGAGCCACCACAGACAATACCACGCAACGAAGAGATGTCTCGTGGATTTTGCTCCAACTCTTTCAGGACAGCGAGCCAAATCGTTGGAACGCCCGCAGTAATTGTTACTTTTTCACTTTCAATTAAATCGAGTAGCACTTTCGGATTAAATCCTGGTCCCGGCAAAACTTGTGTCGTTCCATAGAAAACCCCAGCGAAAGGAATCCCCCATGCGTTGACGTGAAACATCGGTACAACAGACATGGCAATATCCCGTTCACACACCCCCATAGCATCGGATAATCCAAGTGCATAACTTTGCAAAACTAATCCTCGATGCGTATACATAACGCCTTTAGGCAATCCTGTCGTAGCTGATGTGTAGCACAGGCCGGCTGGTGTATTTTCATCCAAATCTTGTGGATAGTCGTACTCATCCGATGCACTTTCTAACAGCGCTTCATAGGAATGTACATTTTCCAATGTAGTTTCAGGGATATCTTTACTGTCGCCCATGACCACAAAATGTTTTACCGTCTTCAACATCGGTGCCATTTTTTCAAGATGGGGGAAAAACTCTGCATCCACTAGCAAGATTTCGTCTTCTGCGTGATTAATAATATACACAATATGTTCAGGCGATAATCGAATGTTGATCATATGAAGAATCGCACCCGTACAAGGCACCGCGAAATAAGCTTCTAAATGTCGGTGATGATTCCAAGCGAACGTTCCTACTTTCGTGCCATGCTCCATTCCTAACTGTGTCAGTGCATTCGATAGTTTACGTGTTCTCTTTGCCCATTCACGATACGTAAAACGCTGTATCCGCTGTTCTCCTGTTCTTGAAATGACCATCTTATTTGGAAAAAACCGCTCTGCCCGTGTGATAAATGTAGATAAAATCAATGGTGTTTGCATCATACCCATCCGCTCCTCTTTCGTTAGAAGTGAAATTATCAATCCGTCGTGCATGTTCCAGAGCATGTACTATTCATTTCAATGAAATCAATGCGCAGATGGAATGATTCTCAGGGTGTACTCTATGCGCAAACAAATAACTCTATGAATACTTACTAACGTTACTTTCTGAATATAGTATATACGTTGTCTGACTATTCTGTCTACACAAATTCGCAATATATTGCTTAACCTATTTTTTGGCGTGTCCAAAAGAATGCATCTACACCAAGAACGGTTAGTGTGCCGAATACAATGGACCAAATAGCAAGACTTAACAGCAACCAGATAGTAGTCTGTGATTTGGACGAACCTAGAGCAAGTGCTAGGAATGCTGCTAGATGGGAGCCGATCAGAACTGGACCAAGCAATGCTAGACCTGGTATGCCATAGCGTTTCCAGATTTTCTCTGCACGTGCCGTACGCTTCGATGACGTTACAGCCGTTTTCTTTTTGCTTTCCCACCACTTTTTCAATCGATGAAAAATTAAAATTTCCAATACTATAGTTAAAGCGTTTCCTGCAAAACCAACTGCAATAGCAGTAGCCAGGGACATGCCTCGTAGAATCCCCAAAGGAACTGCTACCAATACTTCAAATCCCGGAGTTGCACCTGCAAGAAACACAAGTAAATAGGTAATCAACGATTTTCCTCCCCTACTTTAGATTCCATTTAGTATATCAAATGCTAGGATCACAGAACATAAAAAAACTGCTTTCCATATAAAAAGGAAAGCAGTTAATCGATTGATTATAATAGAGATGCCAAGATGGCTTTTTGTGCATGCAGACGATTTCCTGCTTGCTGGAATACATACGAGTTATTACCGTCAATTACAGAAGTCGAAACTTCTTCTTCACGGTGCGCTGGCAAACAATGTAAGAATACATAATCTTTTTTCGCGTGACTGACCAACTGATCATTGATTTGGAAGTCTTTGAATTCGACTAGACGCTTCGCTGCTTCTTCTTCCTGCCCCATACTGGTCCAGACATCCGTATAAATTGCATCTGCGTCTGTGGAGGACTCAATCGGATCGTACGTCGACGTCACGCTTCCACCATTAGACTCAGCAATTTTCTTCGCTTTTTCAAACAAACCTGAGTGGTATTCATAGCCTTTAGGTGTCGCTACAGACACATGCATGCCCATATGCGCACCAGCAATAACTAATGAATGCGCAACATTGTTTCCATCTCCGATATAAGAGAGTTTTAAGCCTTTCAAATCGCCTTTTACTTCTTTGATTGTAAGTAAATCTGCCATCGCTTGGCACGGGTGAAATAGATCAGTTAATCCGTTAATGATTGGTACTGAAGTATGTTCCGCCAACTCTTCCACCATTTTGTGAGATTTCGCACGGATCATGACACCATCCAAAAACTCAGATAATACTTTTCCTGTATCGGAAACAGACTCTCCACGTCCGATCTGTAAATCCCGCGCATTCATAAATAGACCATGTCCGCCCAATTGGATCATGCCCACTTCGAATGAAATACGTGTACGAGTGGAGTTCTTCTCAAAAATCATGCCCAGTGTCTTACCCGCTAAGATGTCGGGCTTCTTACCAGCCAATGCATCTTGTTTCATGTCATATGCCAATTGCACGAGATATGCGATCTCCTCACTTGAATAATCAAGAAGAGTTAAAAAGTCGCGTCCTTTTAAGCTATCTTTGTCTATACTTGTAGTTGTTTGATTTGTCTTTACCATTTGCTGATCCCCTACCATCCATTTGAAGTATGTATAAACTAGTATACATATGTATATTTATGAAGTCAAATGAATTTTTATAACTTTTCATATTATTGCATTAAAAAACAGCGATGCGTTTTAAGCATCGCTGAGTCATCGTATAGTTTATTCAAATGTAATATTTTTCACTGTCTCTGCGTCCAAACGCTTAATAATTTCCACTAATAATTTAACGGTGTTTTCAAAGTCTTGACGATGAAGCATTGCCGCATGACTGTGAATGTAGCGTGTTGGAATACAGATCGCCAATGTAGGGATTCCTGTTCCGCTTACGTGGATTGATCCACCATCTGTTCCGCCACCGGACATGGTCGCGAATTGATACGGAATATTGAGTTCTTCCGCTGTATCCACGACAAAATTGCGTAATCCCCTATGAGATACCATCGAAGCGTCATACAACAAGATCTGTGGACCGTCGCCCATTGTACCGACAGATTCTTTTGCTGTAACCCCCGGTGTGTCGCCTGCAATTCCTACGTCCACTGCGAATCCGATATCTGGCTGGATTTTATTCGTCGCCGTTTTCGCTCCACGCAAACCAACTTCTTCTTGAATAGCTCCTACACTAAACAAACGGTTCGGGTGCTTTTCCTCTTTCAACTGCTTCATCACTTCAATAGCAATGGCACAGCCGATCCGATTATCCCATGCTTTCGCAAGCAAATAATTTTCATTTTTCATCACAGTAAATTCGAAATACGGTACGATCATATCTCCTGGGAGAACGCCCCATGATAGGACTTCTTCTTTTGACTCTGCACCTACATCAATGAACATGTCTTTAATATCGACAGGTTTCTTGCGAGCTTCAGGCGGCAGAATATGTGGCGGCTTTGAACCAATCACTCCAGTAATCGTCTCGCCTGAACGTGTTACGATAGACACGCGTTGTGCCAGCATAACTTGTGACCACCAGCCACCTACTGTCTGAAAGTAAATGAAGCCTTTGTCATCGATTCGCGTCAACATAAAGCCTACTTCATCCAAATGTCCCGCGATCATGATCTTCGGTCCGTTTACATCACCATCTTTGCTAGCGATCAATGAACCTAGTCCGTCATGATCGATTTTATCTGCATAGGGCTTGATGTGCTTCGTCATAACGTCACGTGCTTCACGCTCATTGCCCGGAATTCCACGTGCATCTGTTAAATCCTTTAGCATCTCTAATGTCTCATCCGGTTTCATAAAAAATTCTGCCTCCTCATTCTACATACCAAAATATTGATCAAGTATTACAATAATTCTTTACGAATAGCTGCAGGTGATTTAGGTGATAACAAGCCTGGTGCGATGTCATATACTGTTTTCGCTCCAGTATCGCCTTTTTGTTGCAATTTATAAGCCGCTCTTGCATATGCTACTAGGACACTTGATGTGAATTCGGGATTGCTATCCAATTTAAGTGAGAACTCAATGACTTGATCTGTGTGCTTACCCGTGTTGCCACTTCGAATAACGAAACCGCCATGGGGCATCTTGGCATGATCCAGACGAAGTTCTTCTTCTGTAATAAAGTGAACAGTCGTATCGTAATCTGCGAAGTAATCAGGCATGGTCACAATCGTTTCACGAACTTGATCTTCACTTGCTCCTTCTTCAAGAACGACATAACATTCACGTGTATGTCTCTCTTTAGTTGAAAGCTCAGGATGCTCACCGTTACGTACGCGATTGATCGCGTCCTCAGCTGGCAATGTGTACTGAACGCCTGCCTTTACACCATCAACACGGCGCACTGCATCCGAGTGACCTTGGCTTAGCCCTTTACCCCAGAATGTATACGTTTCACCTTCAGGCAAAATAGATTCACCCATTAAGCGATTGATCGAAAATAAACCCGGATCCCATCCGACAGAAATGATGGCAGTAGTCCCAGCTTCTTTAGCTACTTCATCAACTGCTGCAAAGTATTCTGGAATTTTCGCATGTGTGTCGAAACTATCTACCGTTGTGAAGTGCTTTGCAAGGGCTGGCCCTTGTTCTGGCAAGTCATTTTTGGATCCACCACATAAAATCAATACATCAATATCTTCTGTAAAGGATTCAATTTCGTCCAGCTTATGGACAGGTACTTGCTCTGAGAGTAGTTGTACGTCTTCCGGCTCCCTGCGCGTGAACACACCAACTAATGTCATATCTTCATTTTGACTGATAGCCGACTCTACTCCTCGCCCTAAATTACCGTATCCAGCGATTCCTACTCGAATTTCTTTCGTCAAGATCACTCATCCCCTTTTGCTTTCTTGTTTACGTTTCTCATTTTACCGCGAAGGATGATAGATTGCGAATATTTATCTTATTTCCGACAGAAGACTCCCGCTTCAAGGAATGAATTGGGCACGGCCCTATGAGTAAGCGGGAGATGTATGTCGGTTGGCGCTAGCCAAAAAGTGTACCAGTCTGCTACAATAGGAACATACATTCCCTATGATGGAGGTGCACTTCATGCTGATCCACAAAGCGTTTCGGTTCCGAATCTATCCAACGAAAGAACAGCAGATGTTGATTGCCAGAACCATTGGCTGCAGCCGGTTTGTCTTTAATCACTTCTTGTACAAGTGGGAACACACCTTTAAGGAAACCGGCAAAGGGCTTTCATATGGCATCTGTTCTGCTGAATTAACGCAATTAAAAAAGCAAGAAGATACGATTTGGCTGAAAGAAGTCGATAGTATTGCTCTTCAGTCTTCCTTGAAAAATCTAGCGGACGCTTTTGCAAGGTTTTTCAACAAACAAAATGCTATACCACGCTTTAAATCGAAAAATCATCCTGTTCAATCGTACACAACCAAACAAACGAACGGTAATATCGCCATTGTCGGCCATGCGATTAAACTCCCTAAGCTCGGTTGGGTAAAGCTCACCAAAAGCCGAGAAGTAGATGGACGAATCATGAATGCGACCATTCGACGTACTGCCACTGGAAAATATTTTGTGTCCGTCCTGGTGGAAACCGTAATATCCGAACTGCCTAAGACCAACTCTGCAGTTGGGATTGATGTCGGATTGAAGGATTTCGCTGTCTTGTCAGACGGAACGGTATACGAAAACTTAAAGTTCTTTCGCTCGATGGAGAAAAAGTTAGCGAAAGCAGAGCGGATTCTTTCAAGACGGAAGGAATCGGCTCGTAAGAGGAAGTGTCTATTGAGCGACGCGAAAAATTATCAGAAACAACGGATCGTAGTCGCACGCATCCACGAAACGATCGCCAATAAAAGAAAAGATTACTTGCATAAACGATCAACCGAAAACATCAAAAACCACGATGTCATCGGAATCGAGGATTTGCAAGTAGTGAAACTGCTCAAAAATCCCCAATTGGCGAAAGCGTTCAGCGACGTGAGTTGGTCGCAGTTTCGTTTTATGCTGGAATATAAGGCGAAATGGTATGGCAAACACGTGGTAATCGTTGGAAAAACATTTCCGTCCAGCCAGCTTTGTTCGGGATGTGGGGCTAGAAACCAAGACGTGAAGCATCTTGCCTTGCGTGAATGGGACTGTCCGAATTGCAGATGCCATCATGACCGAGATCTGAACGCAAGTATAAACCTTAAAAACGAAGCCATCAGACTTCGAACCGCAGGGACTGCGGGGATCGCCTAATCCATAACTAGTGGTTACGCTGGTATTCTTAGGAATCTCCCTCTTCTAAACGCAGTGAAAGCGGGAGTAGTTCAACTTTGAGCAGTTCGGTTCAATTCGAAAAGTTTCATGGTAAAATAGATAGTAGTTGAATTATTTGTAAAGTAGGGATCTTTTATGCGCTTTTTTGTCTATCTAATTGTTTTCTTCTCGTTCTTTGATTTATTTTCACAATTACCAATCATGAGTCCTTTTGCTACAGGCCTCGGTGCTTCCGCTTTCATCGTCGGATTGTCTGTTGGTATTTACTCGTTTGCGAATATTTTTGGAAATATCATCTCAGGTATTTTGACAGATCGCAAAGGTCCATTCTATATTCTATTATTTGGTTTATTCACGTCGGCTTTGTCTTTGTTTGCATATGGATTGATTTCTGGTTCAGGTTCATTAATCGGCATTCGATTTTTGCACGGCTTAACGGAAGGTTTGATTATTCCGGCTGCCTTTACGTTTCTCGCTAACGGTTCCGAACGTTCCAAGCGTGGTAGAAATGCTGCGATCTCAGGCGCATTTGTTGGACTTGCCGCCATTTTCGGCCCCGCTTACAGCGGAATCGTTTCCGTTAAGACAAGCGTTGTGACCATTATGGCCATCAATGGCGTCTTTATGGTTCTGCTGACAATTGGCGCTGTGATATTTTTACGTTCCTTTACATACGTAAGAAAGGTGAAGACAGCGAAACAAAAAGCGGTAAAGCCGTTAGCATTTTTCCGTCATCCTGGTATCATCCGAGCATTCCTTGGCGCATTTTTCCTGATGTTTTCACAAGGCGTGTTAGCATTAGTACTTCCACTAAAAGTAGAGTACCTTCAATTTGATGCGAAAACGACTGGCATGCTGTTAAGTGTTTTCGGTCTAGTCGCTGTGTTGATTTTCGTTTTGCCGATCAACCGTATTTTCGATATCGCCCGTCCGATGGTCACATTGGCAAGCGGCTTGATTTTGATGAGTAGCAGTATGTTGTTCTTATCACAAGTTAACGATCTATTATGGATGATGTTGGCGATGGTGGTCTATGGAACTGGATTCGCCTTCTTGTTTCCTTCTATCAACTCGTTGCTTATTGATTCCACCGAACCCGAAACAAGAGGTAAGGCGTACGGATTCTTCTACGCATTCTTCTCCTTTGGCGTGGTAATAGGATCGAGTGCTATCGGTCTATTGGACTTGGAATTCCATCATGCCTTTATGTTGGCAAGTGCCATTCTGCTGATCGCGGCTATTTTCACTTTAATCGGTCTGCGAAAAGATACTCGTCCTACAGAGTATAATCGACCTGCTTAATACATTTTATGCAAAAAGGTATGTCCATCGAGGTCACATGACTTCAACGGACATACCTTTTTTACGTGGTGTAAGTTCTAATTAGGAAGAACGAGGAGATTGAAGTTGCAGTTGGCGGGCCCTCAGGAAAGCGTCCTGTCTGAAGCGTCGCACTGTTACAACCAGCCTTTCCGTTTCCACTCCACAAACCTAGAAATGAAAAAGAAGATGTCACAGGAAGTCGTAGCTTTACGACTTTCTGCACATCTCTTAGTTTACGCTTGCTGTGTGGAAAACGACTCAATAATCTCAAGGAACACTTCCCCGTAACGTTCAAGTTTCGTCTCGCCTACCCCTTGCACAGTTAATAACTCTTCATCTGTGGCAGGCATTTTGGCTACCATATCCCGTAACGTCTTGTCCGAGAATATAACGAACGGTGGGACACCCGCTTCTTGTGCCAGTTTTAGACGCGCCGCCCGTAGTTCATTGAATAACGGGTCATCCTTAGCGACAACAGTTGTTACCATCTCGCCTTTACGCCAAACTTTCACTTTTCCTAGCAAGACCTCTTTCCCGTCTTCACTAACAAAAATCGTCGGGTACGGCCCACTTTCAACTTGTAGATAATTCTTCGAAATTAAAAATTCAATGAAATCTGCCACATCTTTTGCATGGCGGCCTTTCATCAGTCCGTATGTTGATAGTTCATCGAAGTTCAGTTCTTTGAGCTTCTTGTTTCTCGATCCCGTCAGTACTTGCGCAACCATCGTCTTACCAAATCGTTGCCCCATACGAATCACACAGGAAAGCACTTTTTGCGTATCGACTGTTACATCAAACTGTTCGCGCGTGTCGGTGCAGTTACCGCAACGCCCGCAATCTTCGACATCGTCTTCACCGAAATACTTGATGATGTGTGTTTGCAGACAACCTTCTGTATGACAGTAATCTACCATCACTTGCATCTTTTTGATTTCATTCGATACACGGGAAGGATCGGGAGACTGTTCGATGAGGAAGCGTTGGGTTAAGACGTCTTGCGAAGAAAATAACAAATAGCAATCACTGTCGAGCCCGTCACGCCCTGCCCTCCCAGCCTCTTGATAATAACTTTCCATGTTTTTCGGCATTTGATAATGGATCACGTAGCGAATATTGGATTTATCGATTCCCATACCGAACGCGTTAGTTGCCACCATTACACGTGCATCATCCATGATGAATCGATCTTGTTGATGTTGTCGTTCGTAGTCTGGTAATCCTGCATGATATTTCGCTACTGGGATACCGTTTTTTTCAAGCAATGCATATACTTGCTCGACTGCTTTTCTAGTGGCAGCGTAGATAATTCCTGCTTCGTTTTTGTTTTTCTGTGTATACTCTTTGACGAATTGATCACGATTTTGAGCTTTCACCACTGAAAATAATAGATTACTCCGTTCAAAACCGGTGACAACACGGCTAACAGGCGGTATATGTAACTGCTGGCATATATCATCCTGTACTTCAGGCGTAGCTGTCGCGGTCAGTGCAAGAACAATCGGACGGTTATTCAAGTAATCAAAAATACGGTGGATATTTCGGTAACTTGGACGGAAATCATGTCCCCATTGTGAAATACAATGCGCTTCATCGATCGCAATGAGCGGAATCGTCATTTTTTGCAATTGGTTTAGAAAAGATTCGGAATCCAATCGTTCAGGGGCAACATACAACAATTTATACTTGCCTTCGAGTGCGTGATCCATTATGCCAAAGTATTCTTCTGACGATAACGTACTATTAATATACGCTGCTGGAATACCTAACTGGTGCAATGCATCGACTTGGTCCTTCATCAAGGAAATCAGCGGTGAAATGACAAGAACAGTTCCTTCCATCGCCAATGCCGGTACTTGATAACAGACGGACTTCCCGCCACCTGTCGGCATGACACAAAGTGAGTCATCACCTTGTAGCACTTGATCAATCACTCGCTGTTGCCCTTCTCGAAATGCTGAATAACCAAAATACTTATCCAATATATCTAACGGATTTTGAATGATTGCCACCACCTTCCCTTAGTTAGTAATTTTTATGATTGAAATAATAAGCGCTCTTCTTCTCGGCTATGTAATTCATTCACTACAATTAAGCCGTTAAATTTCTGCATAATTTCAGGCGTCACGGTTGGGTCTTCCTCACGTAACGCCTCGATGTCTGCAACGAGTATTCGCATTAAATCATGGTCGCGTGTAAGCTGGATAATGTCTCGCTCAAGTTCCGGCTTGTCTTCCATTACTTGTTTATAAAAGCCGTCTTCTTCGGCATCCGCATGACTGATGACGCGCGTCTTCCAATAATCTAATAAATGATCGCAAGCTTGCTGAACCATTTCCGTTTCACCTTGTTCTACATATTCTATTAGCTCATCTGTTTTCATTATGGCTCCAGAAAGTCCACCTTCATGAATCGCTTTATGTGAATGAAGCTGTCTTAACGCGGGTCCTGACATACTGACCACTCCTTCTAGTTTTCTTTAAGC
Organism: Sporosarcina ureae; assembly: GCF_002082015.1. Taxonomy (GTDB): domain Bacteria; phylum Bacillota; class Bacilli; order Bacillales_A; family Planococcaceae; genus Sporosarcina; species Sporosarcina ureae_A. The sequence continues at coordinate 560,263 of NZ_CP015109.1, forward strand.
ATAACAGAATTCGGATGTCAGTGATAGCTTCCCACAATGAAAAGAGCCCTACAGAATAAATTCTCTGTAAGACACTTTTCACACTTTCGCTATACGAATACGACTAACCATAAGCCATGCAAGTACGCACATATAAATCACAATGTAAGGTGCAATCAAATACGGAACTGCAAAATAACTTAAAGTAAGTAAGACACCAGCTACTGTTATGGGCATGCCATAATACGAACCATCGAATTCTTCTACATTATAGCGGGCTAAACGGACAGCGCCTGCTAAAACATAAAAAATTACAGCGGACAAACCAATCCACATCGTATCAGTCAACGCAGCATCATAGAGTAGAATAGCAGGTGCTACACCAAATGAAACTAAATCACTGAGCGAATCGAGTTCTTTACCAAATGCCGACTCTGCATGATAATGCCGAGCCACCATTCCGTCGAACCGATCAAATAATGCAGCGAAAAAGATAAACATCAGACTCATATGTGCATGACCTTGAAGCACAAGTAATATCGCTATAATCCCTAAACTCAAATTAAAAAGTGTGATGATATTCGCCAATTGAGATTTTAGTTTAGTATAATCAAAATATCTAAATGAAAACAAGTTACGGCCTCCTCGTACACTTCTTTAGTATATGCTTTTAATGAAAGGAAGAAAAGATGAAAAAACATATTTTCACATCATTTGTTGAATTAACAGGATCACCAGTCAGTTCGGCTTTGCTTAAACAACTAACTACCTCACGCATTAGCAAACCGCTAATTAAGCCATTTGCGTCGTTCTATCATATTCAAGTAGACGAAGCAGAATACCCGATAGAACATTATAAAAGTCTTAATGACTTTTTTACTCGTTCATTACAGCCCGGCAAAAGAAAGATGGATCGCAGTCAAAAAGTCTTAATCTCACCAGTTGATGGTGTTTTGAGCGACTCAGGCAGTATCGATACACAACAACAATTTAGTGTGAAAGATAAAATATACAGTCTAACTTCACTGCTTGGGGATGCGGAAAAAGCCGCTCGTTATACGAATGGTTATTATTATTTATTCTATCTTTCTCCAAGACATTATCATCATTTCCATTATCCTATTTCGGGAACGTTAGTAAATCGTTATGCATTAGGTTCTACTTCGTATCCCGTAAATGATTTAGGAATTCGGATGCGAAGCGATGTGTTTTCTTCGAACCATAGAGTCATTTCGGAACTCTCGACGGATTTTGGACGGATAGCGATCGTCAAAGTGGGTGCTTTAAATGTAAATAGTGTTCGCATTGCAAATTCTGAAACGACTTGTGTAAAGGGGCAAGATTTTGGTCATTTTGCATTTGGGTCCACTGTTATTTTATTCATTGAACAGAATGATGCATTTACGCCCGAAGAAATGCCTTTTACAGAAATTCAAGTGGGTGATAGGATCGGAGAGTGGCAATCGTAAGTAGATGAGGTTTTCGGATGGAACATCTTCAAGAATTTATAGTGCAGTACGGCTATCTTTCTATATTTTTCTTTTTAGCTCTTGGTATTTTCGGGCTTCCTATGCCGGATGAAGTACTTGTAGCATTTGCCGGTTATTTAACTTCAGCAGGTACATTTCAGTTTGTATTCACCATTATTTTTACACTATCTGGAGTGATGGTCGGCACATTGTTTACTTATATGATCGGCAGGAAACTTGGTAAACCATTGATTCATCGTTTTGGAAATTATTTATACCTTACGCCACATCGTATGCACAAGATTGAGCGATGGTTTATGAATTATGGCTCTTGGACAGTGACATTCGGATACTTTGTTCCAGGTATGCGGCATTTCATTTGTTATATTTCGGGGATGAGCGGGATGAGTGTTGAACGATATGTGTTGTTTGCTATACCCGGTGTAATCGTCTCCACGACCATTTGCTTGCTAATCGGTTATTTCATTCATCTACCTTTTTTCTAAGCAATCATGAGATGAACACCATGAGCATAGTTGATTCTTTATATCCAGAAACAAAACCGACGATGTCTTTTCTGTTAAAGAAATGACATCGTCGGTTTCGTTTATTCGTTTATACTAGTCGCCATAATGTAATCCATTTATATACCTTGATCCAATGCATACAGCTGACGATACCTCTCATTCGTAGCTACTAGTTCTGTATGTGTCCCGTTCATGACGACTTCCCCATCATCCATGAAAAGAATACGATCCATTTTTTCCATTCCCATTAAATGATGTGTGATCCATACGACCGTTTTATCTTCTAACGAGTGATGAAGCGTTTCGACAAGGGAGTGCTCTGTTACCGGATCCAAACCGACAGTCGGCTCATCCAAAATAACAACTGGCGTTTGTTTTAATAATATTCGCGCCAAAGCAATTCGTTGACGCTCTCCGCCTGAGAATCTTTGTCCTGTTTCTTCCATTTGAGTTTTCAAGCCTTCGGGAAGTGATTGCAAATACTCATATAAACCGACTTGTTCAGCTACCCGTTGTACGTCCTCTATAGTAGCAGACGCTTTACCCAATTTTATGTTATTCAGAACTGTTGTGGCAAAAAGATAAGGCTTTTGATTTAAGACGCTCATGATCTCATACATAGAGTCTCCATAGAGAGAGGCGGATTGTTCATTGACATGTACGTGTCCGCTTGTCGGCTGAACAGTGCCTAATAATAACTGTATAAGAGTGGATTTTCCTGCGCCACTCTTACCAAGTACTGCAATTTTTTCACCTGGTTGAATGACAAGTGAAATATTTCGTACCGCATGTTCTTGCTCACCTTCATAACGATAACTCACATCATCGAGGACTATAGACACTTCATCTACATCATCTAGCTCCAGTGCGATTTGATTCACTGTAGTGTTTTGCTTATGAATGTTGTCAATCCTTTGCAAAGATGCTTCATAAGCAGGTAATCGTTCGATCGCGAATGACACAGGAATCAAACCTTCCAAAATCGGCAACGTCACCAATGTAAATGCAGCAATATACGTAGGTGCCAATGAACCTGTTGCCGCTTGCTGTCCTGCCCAAACACCGACAACTAAAACTAGTAATCCAGAGAAAATTTGCAATTGCATCGTTCGAGATTGTTGCCAATACGCTAATTTTTTATCAATGGCATGGCTTGCATGACTTTCTTCTTTAAATGAAGCAAGAAATTGTTCTTTTCTCCCGCTGATGATCCAATCACGCAAACCAAAAATTCCTTCTGTCATTGTATTATATAATTGACTGTGAAGTTTTTTCGACTGCAGTTGATTTTTCTTCATTATATAAAGGGAAAGCATGGGATAAACAAATGTCACAATCGCCAGCAACACCGCCATAATAAGCGCAAATTTCCAATCATAGACCGCCAATACAATTACCGAAAAACTGAATAGAAATAAACCGATGACCGTAGGAAATAGCGTACGAATATACACATCTTGTAAATGTTCAATATCATCCGCTAGCGCCCCAAGTAAATCGCCCGTTTGAAAACGGGAACGAATGAATAATGCTTGTGGCTCGAGTACGTGATATAGCTGGACGCGCATATCCGCAATAATCTTCAATACGGCATTGTGGCCGAGCAGACGCTCTACATATCGTAACGCTGCACGCGAAATACCAAATGTCCGGACTGCCACGATCGGAATATAAACGAGTAATATCGTTTCAGGCCTTTCCGATGTACGAGAAATTAAGTATCCTGATGTAAAAGTCAACATCGCAGCCGAAAGAATGGTCAATGTTCCGAGCAATATAGTCGATAAAATCGTTTTATTGTATTTACGGGCGTAGGGAAGTATATGTTGTTGGTACAAGTTCATACAGCATGCCCCCTTCCACGCGCTTCAAGTAAACGACAGTAAGCCCCGTCTTGCTGCAATAATTGTTCGTGAGAGCCCGTTTCCACCACTTTACCATTTTCTAGTACTACGATGGTATCCATTTCCTGCATCCAATGAATACGATGCGTCGCAAACACCACGAGTTTGTCTTCTAGAAGCGGTAACATCATTTGCTTTAATTCATGCTCTGTTTCAATATCCAAATGAGCAGTTGGCTCATCAAATAATAAAATTTGACGACGTTGCAGTAACGAACGAGCGAGCGCGATCCGCTGTTCTTCTCCACCGCTCAGCACCCTTCCACCCGCTCCGATCCGTTCTTCATAACCTGCCGGGAATGTTGCGATCAACTGATCCAGACCCACGCGCTCTGCCGCATCTTGTACTTCCTGCAATGTAGCATCTGGTTCATAAAAGCGGATATTTCCCATGACAGTATCCGGGAAAATCGTAGGATGCTGTGGAATATACGCAATTTGTTTTTGCCAATCAGCAGTAGCTAAGTGCGGCAATTCTTGTCCGTCTAGCACACAACTTCCATCAGTCGGTAGTGTGAAACCTGATAAAACATCAATAAGTGTTGATTTTCCTGCCCCTGAATGACCAATAACGCCTACTTTTGTGAATCCATGTAGTTCTAAGTCCAACCCTTCAAATATAGTTTGTTCATCGATTTTGACTTGAACATTTCGTAACGCCATCTTTGCCTCGTCGTTCCAAGCGGCAATCGGTGAAACAATCACTGGCTGAACGGTTGTTTCCTCTTCCAAGATATTGTGAATTTGTAAGCTTGCATCCTTGCCATCAGCTGTCGCGTGGAAGTCGTTCCCTAACTCTCTAACAGGAGAGAAAAACTCAGGCGCCAAAATCAAAATAGCAAGAGACGGTTCAAGTAGAATTTGTCCGTTGATCAATCGCAGACCGAGTTCAACCGCCACTACCGCTACAGATAGACTTGCAAAGAAATCCAATGAAAACGAAGACAGGAACGCATAACGCAACGAACGATTCGTCGCCACACGATATTTATTACTGACTATCGCAATGGATTGCTCATGCGCTCGGCTTCGTCCTAAATATTTCAACGTCACAATCCCCCGTAACGAATCGACAAAGTGCCGAGATAATAAACGGTACGTATCCATTTGTTCATCAATTTTCTTCTTCGAAACCAATCCAATGAGTATTAAGAAAATGATTAGAATCGGCAACACTATAATAAGTGTCACAGCCGACATGATATCTAATGTAAAGACATATACCACAATGACAAACGGAACAATAGCCATCGCTAACGTCCGCGGTATTAGCAATTCTAGATACTTTCTGAACTTCGGGACGCCTTCCAAACCAAGTGTCACCAAATGTCCAGACCCATATTTCCCAACTACTTGAGGACCTAGATCAAAGATTTTCTTCAGTAATTGTTGCTCGTAATCCTTTGCTGTTAAATCGGCGAAGCGATACGAAATACGCTCTTTTGCCCATTGAATTACATGACGCAAACTGTTTGCGACGACAAAAATCACAAATGACCGAAGTGCTTCACTCCAGTCTGCACCTTGGAACAATTGTGTAATGGCTTTCGCTAAAAAAATCGCTTGAATTACAATGGCGATGGATTGAACTACAGTAAGTAGTCCAATCAACACCATCACTTGTTTACTTCCTTTGTATTGAAGCAAATATTTATCCATTAGTATTCTAGATGCTCCTTATCACCTGTCAACCGTTTACGGAACACGTAATAACTCCAAATTGTATACGCCAAAACGATTGGCACCATAGTAAATGCTACGATTGTCATGATCTTCAATGAATAGTCTCCTGAAGCTGCCTCTGCAATCGACATATTAAATGCAGGGTCCATTGAACTGATCATCACATTCGGGAATAACGCGATGAAAATGCTTGCCATGATCATGATCAACACTAAACCAGTCATCGTAAAGCTCAGTCCTTCTCGCTTCGTTTTCAAGAAGAAGAACAGTAAACCGTATAAGACCAGCGCCAGACTATATAATGGGATCAGAATCGTACCATGATCTGTAAAGGCGTCTGTGTCCAAATACGTAAAGATGATAAACAAAACTAGGAATACTCCAGACAATGCATACACTTTACGTGCTGCTGCATTTGCACGCTCACGTAACTCGTCTACAGTTTTTAAGCCGATAAACAGCAAACCATGCAGATACGACAATAGGACAAATGTCACACCGCCAATAACTGTGTAGACATTGACGAAGTCCGTAAAGCTTGCATACATGTTCATATCTGCATCAATCGGTAATCCACGAATCAAACTCGTGAAAAATACGCCAAATAGGATTGGAGGTAAGATACTCCCAATGAATACCGCCCAGTCCCACGTCTTGACCCAAGCTTTGGAATCGACTTTATTACGAAACTCGAATGCTACACCTCGAATGATGAAGGCTAGCAACAAGACAACAAACGGTAAATAGAAACCACTAAAAGCGGTCGCATACCAGTGTGGGAATGCAGCGAACATCGCACCACCCGCTGTAATCAACCAGACTTCATTCGCATCCCACACAGGTCCAATTGTATTCATGACAATACGTTTCTCCAAATCATTACGCGCCAAGAACTTCGTACTCATTCCAACGCCGAAGTCAAATCCTTCTAAGAAGATAAATCCTATGAATAGGACAGCGATCAATATAAACCAAATATCACTTAATGGCATGTCCTGCACCTCCAGTTTCAAATGGATCTGTTGCCGATACATCCTCTTCCGGTTGTTCTTCGGGGCCACGCTGGATGAATTTTACGAACAATACGACCATGATGATACCGAGGATCGTATAGATGGTAGAAAAGGAAATAAGTGAAAATAGAATCTGCCCTGCTGAGACGTTTGGTGAAATCCCATCAGCTGTTTTCATCAGGCCATTTACTACCCATGGCTGCCGTCCCATTTCAGACATAATCCAACCAAATGAATTTCCTATAAACGGTAGGAAAATCCCCACTATTAAAATTCGTAAGAACCAAACGGACTCCATAATTTTCTTTCGGAACATGAGGAACAAACCAAGTGCGCCTAATCCAAGTAGTGTACCGCCTGTGATCACCATTATACGGAAGCTCCAAAATGTCGTTTTAACAGGCGGAAGATATTCTCCTTCCCCATGCTGGTCAATCATTTGTTGTTCTAATGCATTCATACCTTGTACTTTCCCTTTAAACTCACTGTATGTTAAATAGCTCAACATATAAGGTATATCGATACGCTTAGTTGTCTCTCTTTTTTCCACGTCAATCTTGGCAAACAACGTCCATGCAGCCGGATCACCGCTATCTTCCCATAGCGCTTCTGCCGCAGCCATCTTCATTGGTTGTGCATGCATCAAGTATTGAGCTTGAGCGTGACCTGTAAATGCAATACCGAGACCTGACAACATACCAACGACTAATGAAATCTTCAAAGACTTTTTAAAGAAGTCTACTTGTCTTTTCTTGATCAAATACCACGCACTGACACCGACAACGAAGAATGCGCCCGTAGCGAAACTTCCAAAAATCGTATGCGGGAACGCAACCCATAGTTTTTCATTCGTCAGCAAGGCGACTACATCATTCATTTCCGCACGGCCATTTTGTAGTACATAGCCTGTTGGATTTTGCATGAATGAATTAGCTGCCAAAATCCAGAATGCGGACATAACCGTTCCGATTGATACTAACCAGATACAAGCTAAATGTAATTTCTTCGGAAGCTTATTCCAACCAAATATCCAAATTCCGATAAATGTAGATTCTAGGAAAAACGCTAGTAAAGCTTCAATTGCTAGTGGAGCACCAAAGATATCCCCAACAAATCTAGAGTAAGCCGACCAGTTCATTCCAAATTGAAACTCTTGTATGATTCCGGTCACTACGCCGATCGCGAAGTTAATTAGGAAAAACACACTCCAGAACTTCGTCATTTTCAAGTACACTTCATCTTTCTTCACTACATACATCGTTTGCATGATCGCTATAATCAGTGCTAAGCCGATGGATAAAGGGACGAAAATGAAATGGAACAATGTAGTTGATGCGAATTGGATTCTCGCTAATAAGACTTCTTCCAACATTTTTGCTGATCTCCTTTCGAACTGTGTCTCTATTACCTAGAATAACGCAGAACAAAAATTAGTTCGTGAACTATGTACGATATTCCTGTTACAAACCTGCAAACTTATGACGAAACTGTCTAAAAGTTATGGCGGCTTTGTAACAACACGTGAAAAATGACGATTTGACTGAGTTTCGATGGTTTTTCTCTTACGCTTCGTGGTTTGTAGGCTGAGATTCCTGTTGGTAGGACGGATCCTTGGTTCATTATCGGGCGGATGACTATTTTGAGCGGGTAACGAGTATGATAGAGCGAGTGCTTTGTAAGTTTGAGCGTTTAGAAGAAGCTATAGAGCGGGTATGCATGAACTATGAGCACTTGACGAAAGTTATGAGCGTTTGAGCTGTTGTTATGATCATTTGCTAATTGACTAAGCACTTCATCCAATATGTCAATCTTCGAATATACAAAAAAAAGACCTACTCCCCATATAAGGAAGCAAGTCGTTTTAATTATAACGTATCTATTATTTTCATAACTTTATCGTAGTCAGGATGTCCTTTGTGAAGATAGATAATGAAGTGATCTATTTTTTTCACGGCCAACTGCTCTGTCTTACTTCCGATATACACTGGAAGATTGCCTGTCTCTTTTACTATTCCAAGGCGCTCGTCAGATGGATTCAGTTTATAAAGGTGTAATGGAAGTAACGCATCCCCATTGATCGTAACTATCATGCCACTTTCCGCATTAAACATATCAATCGCAGCTTCTGCTGGTTCACCTACTGTTAAACCCGCCTGTTCCAGCCGACTTACTACGTTTTGATATAACTCTTCGTCTGTCACAGCTGCCACAACGACTTCCTCTTCTTCTGGAGCTTTAGGAGTCAGTTCAGGTGTTTGCCCTGGTGGTGCTGTCTCTTCTTCATCACTACATGCGACTAATACTAATGATAAACTGCTCAGTACTATGGCATAAAGAAACCATTTTTTCATAGTGCTCATATATTGATATCCTTTCTCTGCAAAACATTTTCTACTGTTAGTATACATCATTCTACAATGATACTTAATCTAAATCGTATTTCTAGACAAATAGTTAGCGACAAATTATGATAAATATACAGTACATAATAACCTGTACTTACTAATAATTATTGCTAGATGATAATTATTATAATTAAGGCTTTATTTTTTGATTACGCTTTGGTATAATACTATTCATAGGTTACAAACCAACAACTGAGGAGGAATATATTTTGAATAAAAATGAGAACAATTCTCAAAAGAGAAAATTAACGACCGCTGCAGGTGCACCTGTAGTTGATAACCAAAACTCTATGTCCGCTGGTCCAAGAGGTCCGCTTCTATTACAAGATGTATGGTTACTTGAAAAGTTAGCGCACTTTGATCGCGAAGTCATTCCCGAGCGTCGTATGCACGCAAAAGGATCAGGAGCATACGGTACTTTTACTGTCACGCATGATATTACAAAGTATACGAAAGCAAAGCTATTTTCCGAGATTGGTAAACAGACAGAAATGTTTGCACGCTTCTCCACTGTTGCAGGTGAACGTGGTGCAGCAGATGCGGAGCGCGATATCCGTGGATTTTCTTTGAAGTTCTATACGGAAGAAGGAAACTGGGACATGGTCGGAAACAATACGCCTGTATTCTTCTTCCGCGACCCATTGCAATTCCCTGACTTGAATCACGCAGTAAAACGTGATCCTCGTACCAACATGCGTAGCCCGAAAAACAACTGGGATTTTTGGACTGGACTACCTGAAGCGTTACACCAAATCACTATTTTAATGAGCGACCGTGGTATTCCTCGTTCATACCGTGAAATGCATGGTTTCGGTAGCCATACGTTTAGCATGATCAACGAGAACAATGAACGTCACTGGGTCAAGTTCCATTTCCGTTCCCAGCAGGGGATTGAAAATTTGACAGATGAAGAATCTGCGGCAACCATTGCAACGGATCGTGAAAGCTCCCAACGCGATTTGCTCAGTAATATCGATAATGGCAATTTCCCTAAATGGAAAATGTACATTCAAGTGATGACAGAAGAACAAGCCATGAACATGCCATACAATCCATTTGATTTAACAAAAGTTTGGTATAAAAAAGACTTCCCTTTAATTGAAGTCGGTGAATTCGAATTAAATCGCAACCCTGAAAACTACTTTGCTGAAGTAGAACAAGCTGCGTTTACACCAGCAGCTGTCGTTCCGGGTATCGGATTCTCACCTGATAAAATGTTGCAAGCCCGTCTATTCTCTTATGGCGATGCACAACGTTATCGTCTAGGTGTCAATCATCACCAGATTCCTGTTAACGCACCAAAATGTCCGTTCCACAGCTTCCACCGCGATGGTGCAATGCGTGTTGATGGTAATATGGGCTCCACTACTCACTACGAGCCAAACAGCTACGGTGAGTGGCAAGAACAACCAGACTTCAAAGAGCCGCCACTAAAAATTCATGGCGACGCAGATCACTGGGACTTCCGTGAAGATGACGATGACTACTTCACACAGCCTGGTAAGTTGTTCAATATTTTGAACATGGAAGAGCAACAACGTTTATTCGAAAATACTGCACGTAATATGGGTGACGCTCCAAAAGAGATCAAAATCAAGCATATCCGTCACTGCTACTTAGCGGATCCCAAATACGGTGAAGGTGTAGCAAAAGCATTGGATATCCCAATGGCTGATGTAGATATTGAAAATACCACAACGATTGTGGAAGAGTAAAATCCTATACAAAAACCGCTTGGAGATTCACTCCAAGCGGTTTTTACATTCTACGCTTTATCGCCTACACCATTTAATATATTGGCAATCAAAAGACCAAGGACAATGGCAATCACACTCATGACAAACGGCGTACCACTTTCAGGCATGCCTGGGAAAATCACAAAAACCGATCCGATGATTAATCCCATGATTACGGCAAACATTCCGGTATGGAAATTGGAAAGTAGGTAGCGTATTAATTTACTGCTAATTATAAATCCAAAAGCTATCCCACATCCTGTGGCGATAATAATCGGTATATTAAAGTCTGAAATAGCCGTAATGACTGTTGCATAAACACCTATCAATAGTAAAACAAAAGATCCACTCACTCCTGGCAACAGCATCGCCATACTACCTGCCCAACCAGATAAGAATAAAATAACGGTATTTTTAACTGTCAGATGTGTAATCGTTATGGGATCAATAGGATTTATAAAAGCAGTAGAAGCTAGTGCGCCTGCGACTACTAACATGAAAACAATATGATGAAATTTAAAGCTCTTTCTCAATCCAGCTTGCTTAGAAACAAATGGAATGACACCTACAATTAACCCTAAAAAGAAGTATTGCGTAGGTTCATGATAATGCTTCAGTAAATACGAGATCACTTTACTAAATAGAATGATCGTTGCGCCCATTCCGATACCAAGAGGTACGAGGAATCCGATATGTTTCTTCCAATCTTTACTAAAAAATCCGCTTATTGAAATAAGCAACTGATCATAGATCCCTAATATAAATGCAATCGTTCCGCCACTTACGCCAGGAACTAGGTCACTGATGCCCATCAAAAACCCACGATATAAATTTCTCCATTCCATGCTCGTCGTTCCTCCAATGATTTCATTCGGTTTAGTATATCATGCTGTGTTTCACTAATTACAGTTCATCACTATTTTTTTATTACATGTTACAGCTATTTGAACAGTCTATGAACAGCCGTACGTATATAGGACTGTACAAAACAAAAGTTGTTCCATTGTTAAACAAAACAATGGAACAACTTCCTATTAATAATCATCCATTTCAGATACAGTCACGAATTTATAGCCTTGAGACTGCAAATTTTCAAGTACCGCGTCCAGTCCATCTGCTGTGGATTCATGAATATCATGCATTAAAATTATACTACCTGCACGTGTATCTTTTGTAATATGTTCTAATAACAGCTCCGGATCATGATGCTCCCAGTCCAAAGTATCTACATTCCATAAAACTACAGGTAATTTTGTGCTTTCTCGCACTCGATCATCTACCGCACCGTATGGAGGCCTAAACACAGTTGCCGGCTGCCCAATTACCGCTTCAATAATATCCGATGTACCTTTTACTTCACTTTGAAGAAGTTCATCGGGTATACCTGTTAATGAAGGATGATTCCATGAGTGATTACCTATCTCATGACCCGCTTCGGCTACTTTCTTGGCAATGTCAGGGTAGGCATTTACCCGATTACCTAGCATAAAGAATGTAGCTTTTGCATCGTATTTCTCAAGTGTTTGCAATATCCTAACCGTATAATTTGGATCTGGACCATCATCAAACGTTAGAGCAATGGTTTTTTCCTTTTCAGCATCATCTGTTGCTACTTGGAATTCTTTTGCTAAGAATGGATTCAATTTTCGTAGTGGGATTTCTACTGTTGCCGGCCCAGCTTGCCTTTTGGTGAATTCACCAGTACCAAAATAAAGATTGAGTGAATCGTCTGTTAAGGCGAAGTTACGATAGTTAACCCACATCGGCTCAGTAGGATGCCAAACACTTTCCGTAATCACATCATCTTCTAACGATGGACTATGATGTATTTCGTTTCGCACGACACTCGCCATCCGTTTGAGTTTCTCCAGATTATGATCCACAATATCTTCAATTGTTAGCTCGTTCCCTGTTTCAGGATTGATATGAAACGTTTGGATTTCCGTTTGACTATCTTGATCAGCAAAATACGTAACGGCTTGCATGACAAAAGAATAATTCCCCGATAGATGCTGTAGCGTTTCAAAAGATACATCTAACCTGGACACCCTGTTTTTCTTTTGTTGCTGAGCGGCATATGTCATTTTCAATTCATCTACATAGTCTAACACCTGCTGATTAAAGGGATCGTACTCTGTTTGCGGATAACGAATGACAAAAGGATACTGCGAGTCATCCGTTTTCTCTGTCAACATTTTAATGCCTGGGTAAGGTGATGTCCTTGACTCTACCGACACTTCCTGTTTCGGTGCAGGGATGACTTCATGTGTTACCTGTTTAGCAGGGCTAGCTTCTTTATTTTTCATAACATTTACAATTAATAGTAGCGTAATAGATACCAATGATATGATTGTAATAATTAATGCTCTATCGATCCAAACTGATCGACGTTTTCTATTTGTATCTTTCATGAAAAGACTCCTTTACTTCACACTACCTAGCATTGATTGTACATTACATTTTACTAGCGACAGGTCCACTATACCTTCACGTTCAAAAGTATTCTGTATGCTACTTCTATTTTTCACAATCAACTATCTTTACTTACTACTGATATGTATGAAAGTATTTCCATCTCTTAGTATACAACAAATCAGTTATGATACAAAGCCATGTGTAATCACGTTTTGCTTTAATAAAAGGCATTTAAGTGAAATACCGTTTTGATTCCTTTTCTCGAAAATAAAATTATGCTATACTATTCAGGGCCCGTTTCTTGCAAATTCGGGTTCAAGGGACGCACGGTCCCTTTGTACACACCGATCTCGGCTGTTGTCTATTGCAAAGATCAAACAGAAGGCGGTAATTTATATGGAAAAGAAAGACTATCGAGTATTATTGTTTTATAAGTATGTAACGATTGAGGAGCCTGAAGAGTTTGCGGCTTCACACTTGGAATTCTGTAAAGAAACCGGATTAAAAGGGCGTATTCTTGTAGGCGCTGAAGGCATCAATGGTACTTGTTCCGGAACAATTGAACAAACAGACGCGTATATGGAACATATGAAAGCTGATCCACGTTTTGCTGATGTATGGTTTAAAATTGATGAAACAGATGGCCACGCATTCAAAAAAATGCACGTTCGCTTCCGTCCGGAGATTGTCAATCTTAGCTTACCTGAAGATGTGAATCCGTTAGAACTTACAGGTGAATATTTAGAACCTGAAGAGTTCTTACAGCAAATGCAAGATGAAAACACCGTTGTATTAGATGCTCGTAATGATTATGAGTATGACCTAGGTCATTTCCGTGGTGCGATTCGCCCGGATATTGAAAACTTCCGTGATCTTCCAGAATGGGTAATTGAAAATAAAGAACAGCTTGAAGGCAAGAAGATTCTTGCGTATTGTACGGGTGGAATTCGTTGTGAGAAGTTCACTGGCTGGTTGAAACGCGAAGGTTTTGAAGATGTAGCGCATTTGCACGGCGGTATTGTTTCTTACGGTAAAGACCCTAAAGCAAAAGGACAGTTATGGGACGGTCAATGCTACGTGTTTGATGAGCGGATCGCAGTTCCAATCAACCAAGTAGAGCATGTCATCGTAGGACGCGATCATTTTGATGGCACGCCTTGTGAGCGCTATGTAAACTGTGCAAATCCTGAGTGCAATGCGAAAATTCTATGTTCAGAAGAAAATGAACACTTCTATATGCGCAGTTGTTCAGACGATTGCCGTACACATCCTCGTAATCGTTATTTTGTGGAACACGATATGACAGTAGATGAATACGACGCACGAATGGCGAAAATTGAAGCTTCACGTGCAAGCGAAACAATTTCTTAATACACGAACAGCCAGCCTTCTTTTATAGAGGGCTGGCTGTTTACTTTATTATGTAACAAGTTGCGATACTATTTACATTTTCCGCTTCACCCAGTCAACCAAATTTTCCTGCTATATAATCTTTCGTCTCAGAAAATTGCGGGTTGTTAAATATGGTGTCTGTCTGTCCATATTCTTTTACTTCTCCATTTAGGAAGAATGCAGTGAAATCAGAGATTCTAGCGGCTTGTTGCATATTATGCGTGACGATGATAATCGTATAATGCTTCTTTAACGTTTTGATTAATTCTTCGACTTTGGCCGTAGAGATTGGATCTAAGGCTGAAGTGGGTTCATCCATTAATACTATCTCCGGCTTGGTCGCTAATGTGCGTGCAATGGTTAACCGTTGCTGTTGCCCACCTGAAAGACCTGTCGCAGATTGGTCCAATTGATCTTTCACTTCGTCCCATAGAGCAGCAGCGCGTAGATTCTCTTCTACGATTTCATCCAGCACCTTTTTATTTCTTTCTCCATGAATACGCGGTCCATACGCAATGTTTTCATAAATCGAAAATGGAAAGACGGATGCATGTTGAAAGACCATTCCTACTTTCTTTCGCAACTCCACGGGATCAATAGATGAATCTATAATATTTTCTTTACCGATCCAAATGGCTCCTTCTGTCCTCACACCGGGAATCAAGTCATTCATGCGATTCATTGTCCGTAAAAAAGTGGATTTTCCACACCCTGACGGTCCTATAAGCGCAGTGATTTTCTTTTCTTCAAACTTCAGATTGATATTTTTTAGCGCGTGATGCGCACCATAATAAAATTGTACATCTTCCGTTTGAATGGCTGACCGTTCTATAGTTTCTACAACATGCATTTCGATGCCCTCCCTATCCAATGCGTCCATTGATGTAATGTGCCGTTTGTTCATGACGTGGAGTAGTGAAAATCTGTTCAGTGGGACCATGTTCCATCACACGCCCCATGTAAAAATAGGCTACTTCATCCGAAATACGTGCAGCTTGTTGCATATTATGTGTGACGATCACAATCGTATAATCTTTTTTTAACTGTGAAATCAGTTCTTCGATTTTCGCCGTAGACACAGGATCCAGTGCAGAAGCAGGTTCGTCGAGTAATAAAATACTGGGTTGCATCGCAAGTGCTCTCGCGATACATAGACGTTGTTGCTGGCCACCTGAAAGACTTAAGGCAGATGTATGTAATTGATCTTTTACTTCTTCCCAAAGAGCCGCCTTTTTCAGACTATCTTCCACAATTCTTTGTAATTCCTTCTTATCCTTCACTCCGTCTCGCATGGGTCCCGCTGCCACATTCTTAAAAATAGATGTAGCGAATGGCACAGGTCGTTGAAATACCATTCCAATCTGTTTGCGTATTTCATGTACATTCACTTGAGGTGAGTGCAAGTCTACCCCTTGATAAAAGATTTCTCCTTCTGTACGGCAATTGTCTATGTCATCATTCATTCGATTAATAGAACGTAGAAAAGTAGATTTCCCACACCCTGATGGACCAATTAATGCCGTTACAGAGTGTTTGGGGAATATTAAGCTGACTTGATCCACTGCACAATGCTCACCGTAATACACCGACAAATTAGTAGTTTCCAACACGGAATGGCGTTGAAAGTCCGGACTGTCAACCAGTTTAGTTCTATCGGTTTTCATTGTGACAGGTTGTAAAGCAACTGATTGCATAATGATTCTCCTTTTAATTGGCACTCATTTTTTTAAACATCAAATGGCCAATAATGCGTGATGCGAAATTAAAGAATAAAATCGAGATAATTAACAATGCCGCTGCTCCGTCAGAGATGGCCGCTGCGTCTGGCATGATTCCCTCTCCATTAATTTTCCAAATATGAACCGCCATCGTTTCTGCAGGTCTAAAAGGATTTAAAGGAGATGTTGGCGACAATGGATTCCAATTAGTGAAATCTATGATCGGTGTACTCATTCCCGCTGTATAAATCAAGGCTGCCGCTTCTCCAAAGACCCTTCCTGATGCCAGTATGACGCCCGTTACAATGCCAGGCAGTGCCGCTGGAAGTATGATGGTCGTAATGGTTTCCCACTTTGAAAATCCGAGTGCCCATCCTGCTTCGCGCTGTGATTTCGGCACATTACGAATAGATTGCTCTACGACTCGCACGAGTAAAGGTAAATTGAATACAGAAAGTGCGAAGGCACCTGACAAGATGGAAAAACCCCAACCCATATACAATACGAAAAACAGGAATCCGAATAATCCTACTACTATGGAAGGGAGTGAAGAAAGTACTTCTATCAGTACACGAATACACCGGATGATCCAGTGATCTTTTGCATACTCTGCTAAATAAATACCCGCACCAATCGCAATCGGCACTGAAATAATCAGTGTCAAAACTAGTAAATAAAAGGAATTAAATAGTTGCGGTCCTACTCCTCCCCCCTCTTTAAAAATCTGTGGAGGAGAGGTGATGAATTGCCAGCTCAGCTGAGGAATACCTTTTACAAAGACAAGTCCAAGCAACCCCGCCAAAGTCGTAATGATGATGCCTACAATGACATATAATCCAGCCGTAGCGAGTCGATCTTTACTTTTCGCAGACATTAGCTATTTTTCCCCTTTCCAATCATGCGTACTGTGATCGTGAAAAATAGCGACATCAGTAAAAGTACAAGTGCAAGTGACCAAAGCGCATTATTTTCTACTTGCCCCATTACGGTATACCCCATGCCCATTGTTAAAATACTCGTAACGGTAGAGGCTGGTTCAAATAATGAATGTGGAATGACCGAAGCATTCCCAATGACCATTTGTACAGCTAGAGCTTCACCAAACGCCCGTGCCATTCCGAAAATAATCGCCATCATCAAGCCGGGTTTCGCCGTTTTCAGTACCACTTTACAAATCATTTGCCATCTTGTTGAACCTAGCGCTAGCGATGCTTCACGTAATGAACGTGGCACCGACTGAATAGCATCCAACGCTAAACTTGTGACTGTCGGTAAAATCATGACAGATAACACAATCGTTCCTGCCGCAATCCCAAATCCGCTACCAGGAAATAGATCGCGTAAAAGTGGTACTACGACAGTTAGCCCGATAAATCCATAAACAACTGAAGGAATGCCTACTAACAGTTCAATCACCGGTTGCATGATCCTCTTTCCTGTTCTCGGTGCAATCTCACTCATGAAAATCGCAGCACCAATTGCAAGCGGCGCGGATAGTAACGCAGATATACCTGTGACTGCAATTGAACCTACTAGAAAGGGTAATGCACCAATAATTGGTTTACCCAGGGAATTTACTTCCGCTGGGTTCCAAGTCGTGCCTGTAAAGAAATCTTTGACACTTCCCTCATTCGTGATGAAGGTGGATAAACCTTTTGAAAAGACTAGAAATAAAATGGCTGCGGTGATGGCTGCCGTCAGGGCGACTGACAGGAAAGTAAGCCATTTGCCGAATCGCTCCATGCGCATTTTATTACTCTTTCTGTACAACGGATGTTCCATCTCTTTGATCATCTTCGCCATCATATACTCTCCTTTCGAGATTGGAGATCTTTGCAAGTTTTTATCATTTTTTCGTAACAGTTCCTTCTGCATCTCGTTCTACTTGCATACCTGTTACCGGTAAGTAACCCATTTCTGGAAGCAGAACTTCCTGCACTTCTTCCGACAACATATATTCAATCAATTCTTTCGCTAAACCTTTCGCTTCACCGTTTGTATACATGTGTTGATACGCCCAAATTTCCCATTCATTGGACTCGACACTTGTACGGTTCGGTGTTACACCGTTGACTTTTAAAGCGGTAGTCGTATGATCGAAATACGAGAAAGCTAAGTAGCTAATGGCTCCCGGTGTTTCACCAACAATCTTGCGTACCGTACCGGATGAATCCTGTTCTTGCGCATCGATTGGTTCTTTTCCTTGCAATGCAAATGTTTCAAACGTCGCACGTGTTCCGGATCCTTTTGCACGGTTGATAACAATAATTTCTTGATCCACTCCGCCAAGCTCTTTCCAATTTTTGATTTCCCCTGTAAAGATGCCAATCAATTCTTCAGACGTAATATCTTCTACACCTGTCTCTGGGTGACTTACTGGCCCCATTCCAACAACCGCCACTTTATGATCGACTAAGTTACTCGCGTCCACGCCTTCTTTTTCTTCTGCGAATATATCCGAGTTTCCTATATCTACTGCACCTTCGCTAATTTTGCTTAATCCAGTACCGCTCCCTCCACCTTGGACGTTAATGACCGATCCTGGATTTTTTTCCGAATACTGCTGTGCTGCTGCTTCTACTAAAGGTTGTAGTGCACTTGAACCTACCGCCATGATGGGTTCAGTTTCTTGCTTAGCTTTTCCTTTTTCACTATCACTTGCTTTTGTACTACTACAACCTGCGATCACCCCTATACAAAGTAAAACAAATGCCAATACGGTTATTCGATTACGTTTCCTCATCACTGCGCCCCCTTGAGCTTTTCGTTTTAGTAGTAATTTTCTACTGCCTCTTTACTATAAACAATGAATATTAAAGAGTGATGGATGAAACGTAAAGGTTATGTAAAGGTTCTGTTTAAGTAGATCATTCCCCAGATCTTTGTAACCTAGAAGGAGATGCGAAAGGTAAAAAAAAGCTAAAGACACCATCCGATATGGATTCGTCTTCAGCTTTCGTATGTATCTACAGTATTCAGTTTGTTACTTCTTCAAATTTATAACCAAATCCTCTGACAGTCTTAATATACACTGGACTTTTTGTATCCGGTTCAATCTTTTCCCTTAGGTGACTGATATGAACATCTACGATACGAGAATCTCCAGTATAGTCATAATTCCAAATCGCATTCAGCAACTGCTCGCGGTGTAATACCTTACCAGAATGTCGCATTAAGTATAAAAGCAGTTCAAATTCTTTTGGTGTCAGTTCTAAAGGGCTTCCATCTAAAAAGGCTTCAATTCGATCTGGATGAACTAGTAAACTTCCATTACTAAGTTCCTCTTCCAGTTCTTTCGCCTGTACTGAATCCTGTAACTCTATTCTGCGCAAGATGGCTTTCACACGAGCAAGTACCTCTCGCGGACTAAATGGCTTTGTTAGGTAGTCATCTGCTCCCAGTTCGAGTCCAAGGACTTTGTCGAATTCATCACCTTTCGCTGTCAACATTAAAATAGGTGTATGAATCTTTTCTTGGCGAAGCCTTCTGCATACATCCATGCCATCCATTCCTGGCAGCATAATATCAAGCAACAGTAAATCCGGTTCTTCAGATAGTGTCATAGAAATTGCTGTATTACCATCTCGGGCTATGTAAACGGTATATCCTGCCTGCTCCAAGTTGTACTGCAAAAGAGTTGCTATTGACTGTTCATCTTCCACAACCAAGACCTTTTTCATTTGGTTAGCTCCTTTACTGCTAAATCATTAATTTTTCTGAAAGTCTACGTCTCTACTCTACTTTGACATAAAGGAAATGTCCACTCAAATCATTTTTTATGAATATATTAATTGATGCATTCAAATGAATGCAAAAAACTTTTCATGTCAATGCAATTAATTGACTTCAGTACTGCATGCTAGTACCCTTGAACTTAAGCTTACTATTAGTAAGTTGATAAATACGTATGGTGTAAAAATAGGAGGAGTTTATATGACACAAGAGATGTACAGAGAAATTCATTTAGCTAACCGACCAAAAGGCTTGCCTACTATGAAAACGTTCGATTTTGTGGAAAAGCCGATGCCTGAACTACAAGACCATCAAGTTCTTGTTCGCACGCTATATGTATCGGTTGACCCCTACATGCGAGGAGGAATGATAGATGCAAAATCTTATATTCCCCCATTTAAACTGAATGAAGTGATTACCGGTGGAGTTGTGGGTGAGGTCACAAAATCTACTTCCGATTCATTCAAACCCGGAGATTTGGTTGTAGGGAACTTGAATTGGGCAGAGTATACGGCAGCTGCTGAGCAAGAAGTACGTAAAATTGATCCACATATCGCGCCAATTACTACACATTTAGGAATTCTCGGCATGACAGGCCTCACTGCATACTTCGGGTTACTCGATATCGGTAAACCTCAAGAAGGTGAAACAGTCGTCGTTTCCGGTGCTGCTGGGGCAGTTGGTTCAGTAGTGGGCCAAATCGCTAAAATGAAAGGTGCCAAAGTAATCGGAATTGCAGGTTCACAAGAGAAGATCGAGTACGTAAAAAATGAACTCGGCTTTGACGAGGCAGTCAATTATAAACTGGATAGCTTTAAAGAAGACTTAGCTACAGCTGCAGCTGACGGTGTAGATGTCTATTTCGACAATGTCGGTGGTGAAGTGACGGATGCTGTCTTTACATTACTCAATAAACACGCACGAATTGCACTATGTGGCGCTATTTCTTCTTACAATAAAGAAGAGCAAGATATAGGGCCTCGTCTTCAATCTACGATGATCAAAACGAGCGCGTTGATGAAAGGCTTTACTGTAGGAGATTATGCAACAGACTTCGCTACTGCATCTGCTGATTTAGGTAAATGGCTATCAGAAGGCCAATTGAAGTATGAAGAAACAATTGTAGAAGGCTTCGACAATATTCCACATGCATTTCTTGGTTTATTTGATGGAACAAATTTAGGTAAGCAACTAGTCAAAGTCGCTGATTATGAAACAACAAAGCGATAATTGGTTTTCAATGAAAAAGGCTATCTCGAGATTTCTCTTGAGATAGCCTTTTATATTACGTACATAAAACACCTTGTACAGTGAAAAACTCTCCATACAAGGTGCATAGTATTCTATTAACCGAAGATGCTCGTACTGTGCAACGGCTGCACTTTAGCTTTCGGATCTAGGAACGCTTTCGCGTGGCTGATGGCAACCGGTGCTTCGCCCATACCTACCGCAATCAATTTCACTTTGCCGTCGTATGTTGTGACATCACCAGCTGCATAAATGCCTTCGATATTCGTTTCCATGCGAGAGTTGACTACAATAGAATTACGCTCCATATCTAAGCCCCAGTCTTTCAATGGGCCGAGTGAAGAAATATTGCCGTAGTTCACTACAACATGATCGAATTCAAGTTCTTTCACGCTGCCATCTTTTTCTTTCAATATCACTTTATCCAATGTGTCTCCGTCACCCTGTAATTCACTGACAGCATGCGAAGTTAAAATATTGACACTAGATTCGCGAAGTTGATTCACACTGGTTTCATGCGCAGTGAAACGCTCTCTACGGTGAACTAGTGTAACTTGACTTGCGATATCTTCAAGCATCAATGCCCAGTCCAGTGCAGAGTCTCCCCCACCACAAACACAGATGTTTTGATCTTTAAACATAGACAAGTCTTTTATACCATAGTGTAATGTTTTGCCTTCAAAAGTAGGTTCTTCTTTCAATCCGATTTTACGTGGTTGAAAAGCACCGATTCCTGCAGTCAATAAAATAGTACGTGTCAAATGCTGACCTTTATCTGTCGTTAAAACAAAGTGATCGTCCTTCTTTTCGATGGACATTGCCGCTTCCCCTAAACAAATTTCAGGTTTTGCATAGTGCGCTTGTGTTACTAAGTTTGCCACTAAATCTTTTGCCAAAATTTTAGGGAATCCGCCAACATCATAAATATATTTATCTGGATATAGCTCGATCAATTGGCCACCAAGCTGCGGCAAACTATCGATAATTTTAACAGACATTTCACGCATACCCGCATAGAACGAAGAAAATAATCCAGTTGGACCTCCGCCGATAATCGTAATATCCACTATTTCATGATTCATTTAAAACACTCCTATATTTAATTCTTTGATGAAATGCTTTGGGTGTACCACTTGTGTTTCTCTAGTCTATTATCCCCTATTCTAAAGAGAATAACATCTATTTTGTATTCAGATCTCAGGAAAATGTTCCATGCAGTATTGCTCTGCTAACGTTTGTTCTTCTTCGTCCCATTCAACGTCAAATGGACTTTCCGTTGCCAATTCATAAAATTGGTAGGTTAACATCTTTCGCTGGCCATCCTTCGCAGAATATAACATACGTAAGCCAGTACCCTCTTCATTGAACAGTTCATCTTCTTCATCAAACTTAACTGTCAATAGGAATTCGTAGCGCTGACCATCGATAATACCTGTCGGATCGACCAGTTCTTGTACTTTATGATTGATTATTTGCATTCAATTTCTCCTTCTTCCCGCTCTCTTAGAGTTTACTCTCTCTATCCTACATCATTTTATAAGTTTGTGGCAATTTATGAACGTCATTACTAATAAATTATTTGCTTTTTATTACTGGTTGCTAGAAAATGAGGGGATAGCCCAATACATACGAACTAGGAGGAGTACAATGCTGACTTTTGAAGACTACGAGTATACTCGCCCGGATATCGATAAGCTAAAAATAGAATTCCAGGCTGCACTTGAACAGTTTAAGCAAGCAAACTCATTCGAAGAGCAAGCCCAAATTATTGAGCATATCAACATGTTGACGAGTGATTACAGTACAGCGGAAAACATTATGTATATCCGCTCTTCGATTGATACGAATGATTCCTTCTATCAAGAGGAACGAGAGTATTTTGATGAAATTGGACCTCAATTCCAAGCTTTGCAAAGCGATTACTACCAAGCTGTTATCTCGACGCCTTTTCGAGCTCAATTGGAAGACAGATGGGGCCCTCAGCTATTTAAACTTGCAGAGAATGCCGTCCAATCTTATTCCGACGAAGTCTTACCACTTTTACAGCAAGAGAATAAACTTATTTCCGAGTACGCACAGCTCGTCGCCTCAGCACAAATCGAGTTCCAAGGCGAAATGCTGACTTTGGCACAACTTGGACCATTTAAGGAGTCACTCGATCGTTCTGTTAGAAGAGATGCAATGAATGCCACTGCCGATTTTTTCTCTTCGCATGAAGAGGATTTCGATAGAATTTTTGATCGTCTTGTTGCAGTACGTCATGAAATCGCTACGACACTTGGGTTTAAAAGCTTTACAGAACTGGGATACATACGTATGGACCGGATTGGCTATGATGCACCTATGATGGAAAACTTCCGTCATCAGATTCGTACGCATGTGGTGCCTCTAGCAGAGAAGATTCGAGGTATGCAAAGTCGTAGAATAGGCATTTCGCAAATGAAGTTTTATGATGAACCATTGCATTATGCAGAGGGTAATCCCCAACCTACAGGTTCTCCTGAATGGATTTTGGAAAATGGCCAAAAAATGTATCAAGAGTTATCGCGTGAAACCGGACGTTTTTTTGATTATATGAAACGTAAAAACTTATTGGATTTGGTGGCGAAAAAAGGCAAGGAAGCAGGCGGTTATTGTACATTCATAGACAATTACGATTCACCGTTTATTTTCTCTAATTTCAATGGAACTTCCAGTGATATTGATGTTTTGACACATGAGGCAGGCCATGCATTCCAAGTGTATTCTAGTCGTTCAATTGGGCTCCCTGAATATATTTGGCCAACGACTGAAGCGGCAGAAATTCACTCTATGAGTATGGAGTTCTTTACTTGGTTTTGGATGGATCGCTTCTTTGGCAGCGAGGCAGAACGATATCGCTATGCACACTTACTTGAGAGTGTACTGTTTTTACCTTATGGAGTGGCAGTGGACGAGTTTCAACAACGCATCTATGACCAGCCTGAAATGACTCCAAGTGAACGTAAAGCCGTATGGAAAGATCTTGAGAACATCTATTTACCTAATCGGGATTATGACGGACATCCTTATTTGGAACAAGGCGGTTTTTGGCAGAGACAAGGTCATATCTATGAAGTACCGTTTTATTATATTGATTATGCTTTAGCACAAATCTGTGCTCTTCAGTTTTGGCAACGCTCATTAAGCGACTTTGAAGATGCATGGACAGATTATTTGGCACTGTGTCAATTGGGTGGAAGTAAATCATTTTTAGAGCTCGTTGCAACAGCCAATTTGAGATCGCCATTTGAAGAGGGGACTGTTGAATCGATCATGGATTTCATCAGTGAGTGGCTTGTTGATCATAGGATTTTTTAGTATAAGACATACAAAAGGATGTGCAGAATGTCAAATTGATGACGTTCTGTACATCCTTTTTGATTTAAATGCTATAATGCCTACTAAAGATTGCCATCACATTAACCCTTTAGCATTACCAGCCGAATCGACATCCATATGGAGTGCTGCCGGCTTTTTTGGTAAACCAGGCATAGTCATGATGTCGCCTGTTAAACAAACTAAGAAACCTGCCCCAAGCTTCGGTAAAATATTGCGAATTGTAACCGAGAAGTCTGTTGGACGTCCTAATTTGCTTGGATCATCGGAAAACGAGTACTGGGTCTTCGCCATACAGACCGGCAAGAGATCCCAGCCATTCCTTTTAATTTCCGCTAAATCTTTTTTAGCCTGATCGGTAAATAAAACGCCTGTGCCACCATATACTTTTTGAACAATCGCTGTGAGTTTTTCTTCTACTGATTGCTCTACTTCATAAATAGGAGCGAAATTATTTGGCTCTTCCATCACTTTTAAGACTTCTTTTGCCAAAGCTTCCCCGCCGGCTCCACCGTCTTGCCACACATCCGTTAAAGCGACTTTTACATTATGATCCTGACACCACTTTTGAACTTTCTGCAATTCACTATCAGTGTCTCCTACGAAACGATTGAGCGCCACTACTGGTTGCACTCCGAACGATAGAATCGTCTCAATATGCTTTTCCAAGTTGACTAAACCTTTTTCTACCGCTTGACTATTCTCTGCTTTTAATTCCTGCTTTGCTACTCCGCCTTGCATTTTAAGCGCACGAATTGTGGTGACTAGAACAACTGCATCCGGTTGGAATTTACCGACACGCGCTTTAATGTTCATAAACTTTTCCGCGCCTAAATCAGATCCAAACCCTGCTTCTGTCACGACATAGTCAGCCAGATTACGTGCTGTATTCGTTGCGATCAACGAGTTACAACCATGAGCAATATTCGCGAACGGACCGCCGTGAATGAAAGCTGGTGTACCTTCGATCGTTTGGACAAGGTTCGGTTTGAATGCATCTTTAAGCAGAAGCGTCAACGCACCCTCTACGCCTAAATCTCGTACTGTCACAGCTTCCTTTTCATACGTATAGCCAATTACAATATCGGATAAGCGTTCTTTCAAGTCTGGTAAACTAGTCGCCAGACAGAATACGGCCATGATTTCGGATGCTACGGTAATATCGAAACCATCTTCGCGTGGCACGCCTTGTGATGGTCCACCTAAACCTATCATCACATGACGAAGCGCACGGTCATTCATATCCATGACACGTTTCCATGTAATGCGGCGTGGATCGATGTTCAACACATTACCTTGATGCAAATGGTTGTCGATCATAGCGCTCAACGCATTATTAACCGTTGTAATGGCATGAAGGTCTCCAGTGAAGTGCAGATTGATGTCTTCCATAGGTAGTACTTGTGAAAATCCGCCACCCGTTGCTCCGCCTTTGACGCCCATTACCGGTCCTAATGAAGGTTCACGCAATGCAATCATGGTTTTCTTACCTAAACGGGACAGTGCATCACCGAGACCAACTGTCACTGTCGATTTCCCTTCCCCTGCTGGCGTTGGACTAGTAGCAGTTACGAGTACGACTTTCGCTTGTGACGTTTGTTTCGGAATGAGGTCTACGTTGATTTTCGCTTTGTATTTTCCATATAGCTCTAACGCATCCAATGGAATTCCTGCTTTGTCTGCGATATTTTCAATTGGTTGCATAGTTGCTTTTGAAGCGATTTCCAAATCTGTCAGTGTCTTTACTTCTTTCGTCACTACCTCCACTGCCTTTCTATACCCGTTATATAATTTACTTTGAAATGGCTAAAACGATTTTACCGAATTGTACACTGTCTTCCAGCTTAGCAAATGCCTCACTAGCTTTTTCAAGAGGAATCACTGAATCAATAACAGGATGGATTTGGTGTTCTTCAACTAATGCTAACATCTCCCGCAATTCTTCACGACTTCCCATTGTAGTGCCTAGTAACGAATATTGACCGTAAAAGAATTCGCGCAAATTCAGCTCGACAGTATCTTCGGTCGTGGCACCAAACACGACAATACGACCACCTTTTTTAAGAATTTCAAGAGAACGATTGAATGTTGCTCTTCCCACACTCTCAATCACAAGATCCACTCGTTCGTCTTTTAGTTCTGTAGGCCAATCGCTATTCGTATCAATTGCTACATCCGCACCGAGTTTCATTGCGTGTTTTCTTTTTTCTTCACTTCTTGAGGATACGATGACACGTGCTCCTAATTTCTTCGCGAATTGAATCATATAAGTCGCGACTCCACTACCAGCTCCCGGAATAAAGACAGTTTGACCTTCTTCTATACGGCCTCTCGTTACTAATGCCCGATAACCTGTCAGCCCGGATAGAGCAACCACTGCGGATTCATTCCACGTAAGATGTGATGGCTTTTTCTCTAGCTGATCTGAAGAAATGCAAATCTTTTCTGCAAAGGTACCATGATCTGGCATACCGAGAATATCAAATTCAGCTGGTGGCGCATCGCTTTCTTCGAACCAGCGAAGTGATGGGTTGATCATTACTTCGTCTCCAACATGCCAATCCGTCACACCTTCCCCGACTGATTCGATGATGCCAGCGCCGTCTGAACCTAATGCCAATGGTTCAGAAGCGTTTCCACGTCTTTTCGGTATAGCGGTATCGCGTCGATTTAGTCCTGCGGTTTTCAATGCGACAATGACTTCACCGTTTCCAGCTGAGGGATCTGCGATATCTGTATAGTGCAACTCACCATTTTCATGAACGAATGCTTTCAATCAACTCATCCTCCTTGGGTTTATCTACGACTCTATCATAACGCATTTCATTTTGTTTTCCCACATTTCATGCTATTTGATTATTTGTTATTTTGACAACTAAGAAAAAGTTGCATAGTGCCAGGAAGGAGATTTCCGTTCAGAGCGGACACTTTCCTGCGGGCATGACTTGGGCCAAGCCTTTCAGAAATCCCATCGTATTTACCACTAAATCGCTCTGCGTATTTACATTTCTACTAATAAAAAACGATGCTCCTCGAAGTCTAATGACTTCAAGGAGCATCGTTTTATAGTGTGCGTCTTTTATATTTAGCGAGTTCAAGTAGTTCTAGTACATCTTTTTTAGGAAGGCGGATAGCTAACTCCATCAGCTCTTTTTCAGCCGATCGCCGTCCTTTTCCGCTACGGTACTTCTCTTTATTCACTGCATCGATTTCTGCATATAGCTCATCAATTTCTGTTGGCCATTTACCAGAGGATTCGACATTCATCGTTTCACGAAGACGATCATAGAGTGATTCTACTGTATTACCTGTTGCTTTGAAATACGGAGTAAATGTTACCTCCCCCATAATCAACTCATCGGTAGAAACAGAAAAACGCTCTGAAATTTTAGCGATCCAAGCAGCGGACGGTGCATTCTTACCACGTTCCCAATCTTTAATTCGGCTGGCTGATGTACCGATTGCCGCGCCAAACGCCATCATCGACAGTCCTCGACGTTCTCTCAGTGCCTTTAAACGCAATCCAAAATCATCTTTACTCCATTCGTTCAACGAAATACCCCCTGTACGACCTGTGTTGTATTAATATTATTATCAAAACAGTCTTTTTGTCAATTTATTTATTTATGAAATTTTTATTATAGTTAATATTACGATGATGTCAATGATACCGCTTAGTATCCATTTCGTTGACGTGCGTAGTTCTCTTCATTTTTATCGATATATGCTTGAATAATTTGTTCTTCTGTAAATCCGAGCGTATTCGCAAGGGCACCGTAATTCTTCCAAACATTTTTATAATCTTCAAATGTTAAGGATTCCAAGAAAGCATAAATGGATTGACCTGTTTGAATAAACTGTTGTGTTAGATTTTGGTCCGTAGCCTCACTTGCCGGCCATTCTTCCAATCCATCAAAACTTTTTTCGATTCCTAACGATAATAAAAAATGTATAGAATCCACATATTCCTCTAAAATCACATCATCTGCTGAAGGACCTTTTGTGCTCCAGAATTTAAAACATCGCGTCTCATTCGCCAACTCAGAAAGTTCGACTACTAATGCCAACCCTCTTTCGGCAAAAGTCTCATTCGTTTGATGATTTTTTTGTATATATGTATCGAGCGCTCTTTGCATTTCAAATAGTTGATGCAATTTCATTTGTATTCCCTCCACCATTTTGCTATGAAATGAAACCTTTTACCAGACTCATCCGTATAGTACAGTACTACATCGTTTGCAGGAGCTGATTTTATGGTTTTATTGATCCGCGTCTTCATTATAGCACTTGTTATCTATTTATTTTATTCGGGGATTCGCTATTTGACAGATGCTAAGCGAAAGCTAGATGAAGCGTATGAAAAGGAACAATATTATTTTTATGATGACGTTAAGAATATCCGTAAAAACTTCTTTATTACGTATAAAGGTGCGATGTTCGAAGGTGAGAAATATTTAGGCACCACGACGGATTCCTTTGATGTTGTCTCTATTTTCATTTGGGTGAAAAATGAAGCAAACTTGCAAGGTATGACGAAAGAAGATTTTCATTTCCTTGAATCCGAAGTGCGAACGAATTATCCTCATGCCGAGATTAACTGGAAGAATCCAATTGAACAATTAATGAAATCTTGAGTAAACGGAAATAGCTGAACACGGCTATTTCCGTTTTTATATTAAAATGTAACTGTAGTTGGTAATTTTACACCATATATAGCTAGCAGCAACACGATGTCGATCATCATTAGAAGTAAAAATCCAATACGGAAATGAGTTTTTCTCGTTTTGTGGTGAAAGAATTGCATACCCATGTATGCACCTACTCCACCACCAAGCACTGCCAATAACCATAGATTTCGTTCTGGTATACGTTGCTTTTTCTTTTTAGCTTGGCTTTTATCATATCCCATTGCCCCAAATGCCCAGAGTGACAGGATGGCCATATACATCAATAGTGTTTGTGCCATGTCAGCCATTCCCCCATACGAAAAAATCCACCTTCATTTCCATATAAGAATGAAAACGAAAGTGGATTTTGGTTCATCTTATTTTGCTACAGATTTTTTTGCTGTCTCTGCAAGTTGTGCAAATGCTGGTGCATCTGTCACTGCAAGTTCTGCAAGCATCTTACGGTTAACATCGATGCCAGCTACTTTCAAGCCGTGCATTAATGTGCTGTATGAAATACCATTCACACGAGCAGCCGCGTTGATACGTGTAATCCATAGTCTACGGAAATCACGTTTTTTGTTACGACGGTCACGGTAAGCATAGTTATAAGATTTCATTACCTGTTGGTTTGCTACCTTATAAAGTCTATGTTTTGAACCGAAATAACCTTTTGCTAATTTCAATACTCTTTTATGACGCTTGCGCGTTACTGTTCCACCTTTTACGCGTGGCATAGTGCATTACCTCCTGCTTATCCTATAAGTGTGTGTTTCGATCTTACTTCATGTTTGTTAGCATTTCGCGAATACGCTTGTAATCGCCTGAAGAAACTAGTGCAGACTTACGTAAGTGACGCTTAGCCTTCGTAGATTTGTTAGCAAATAGGTGACTTGTGTAAGCACGGCCACGTTTTAATTTACCAGTTCCAGTTCTTTTGAAACGTTTCGCGGAACCGCGGTGAGTTTTCATTTTTGGCATGTTCTGTTCCTCCTAAATTGTTCGTGTTACTTTTTCTCGGCAAGTGGGGCAAGTATTAAGAACATGCTCCGACCTTCCATTTTTGGTTTAACTTCAACAGTTGCTACATCTTTGCAAGCTTCTGCAAAGCGATCAAGTACTCGTTGGCCAATTTCTTTATGCGTAATCGCACGGCCGCGGAAACGAATTGAAGCTTTTACCTTATCCCCATTTTCAAGGAACTTGATTCCGTTACGAAGTTTCGTTTGGAAGTCATGCTCATCAATTGTAGGGCTAAGTCGAACTTCTTTAACGTTGATGACCTTTTGATTCTTACGTACTTCACGCTCTTTCTTTTGCTGTTCGAACTTGAACTTTCCATGGTCCATAACACGAGCTACTGGGGGCTTCGCTTGTGGAGCAACAAGAACTAAGTCCAGGTTTGCTTGAGCAGCAATATCTAAAGCTTCATTACGTGTTTTGATACCGAGTTGTTCGCCATTATGATCAATTAAACGCAGCTCACGTGCTCGGATACCATCATTTACGTACATGTCTTTGCTAATAGTAATCCACCTCCGAATATTGTCTCGTGAATACACATTTTGGTATATCGGAAATTCCGACTTCAAAGTCCCATAGGTCTATCCATTTTACAAAATAAAAAAAGTAGACAAATATGATTTGTCTACCCGCGTAAGTATACTATGCCAGTATGCATAGATATAAACTTATTGTGCTAACCTGGCAACAACTTCATTGCGTCGATCAGGTGAGAAGCGGGTAGCCTCTTCTTATACCACAAACTGTATTCAGTTAACCTTATTAATAATAACATCTTTACTATCAAATGTCAATAACTCTGCAGATCTCATTGTCGGATGCACAGGTTATGTTTGAATTAATTCAACTTTTCAAGTATAGCGCATTATCAATAGAATTGCAACTACTATTTTTATTAATGTTGGAAGACGGAGTGAAAGATCGTATGGAACCCACTTTGGCGCTTGCGGATGACTCTACAATGAGCCATCCGTAGCGACCTTCGTGTAATCCGTGCTATACCCATCATTGTATGCAGAACTAGGGAAACGGTACCTATCCTGTTGTATTAGTTCTTCTTCACGTCTTCTTTGATCAATTCAAGGAACGCTTCGAATGACATACTTTCAGATTTTTGTTCGCCATATTTACGAACGTTGACTTCGCCAGCTTCCATTTCACGATCTCCTAGTACAAGCATATACGGAACCTTTTGTACTTGTGCTTCACGGATCTTATAACCAATCTTCTCGTCACGGCTGTCTACGTCTACACGGAACCCTGCCAATGTCAGCTGATCTTTAACGTCTTGTGCATAGTCAAGGTGAACATCAGGTGATACCGGGATCAATTCTACTTGGATTGGCGCTAACCATGTTGGGAAGGCTCCTTTGTATTCTTCAATTAAGAAGGCAACAAAGCGTTCCATTGTAGACACGACACCTCTGTGAATGACGACTGGACGGTGTTGCTTGCCGTCTTCGCCGATATACGTAAGGTCGAAGCGCTCAGGTAATAAGAAGTCCAATTGTGCAGTGGAAAGTGTTTCTTCCATACCAATTGCTGTTTTTACTTGTACATCCAACTTCGGACCGTAAAATGCTGCCTCGCCTTCTTCTTCTGTATACGGAAGCTCCATCTCATCCATTGCTTCTTTCAACATAGCTTGTGCACGTTCCCACATTTCATCGTCATCAAAATATTTCGTTGTATCTTCAGGATCGCGATACGATAGGCGGAACGAATAATCTTTAATATTGAAGTCTTTATATACTTCAATGATTAACATGACTACACGTTTAAACTCTTCTTTAATCTGGTCAGGACGCACGAAGATATGCGCATCGTTCAATGTCATACCACGTACACGCTGAAGACCCGAAAGTGCTCCCGACATTTCATAACGGTGCATTGTGCCAAGTTCCGCCAAACGAAGTGGTAAATTACGATACGAATGAATACCATTTTTATAAATCATCATGTGGTGAGGACAGTTCATTGGACGTAACACGAGATCTTCGTTATCCATGCTCATTGTCGGGAACATACCATCTTGATAATGATCCCAGTGACCGGATGTTTTGTAGAGTTCTACACTTCCAAGTACTGGCGTATACACGTGCTGGTAGCCTAGTCTTTCTTCTTTATCGACAATATATCGTTCGATCACACGGCGAATGGTAGCGCCTTTTGGTAACCAGAGTGGAAGACCTTGTCCAACTTTTTGTGAATTTGTGAACAGATTCAATTCCTTACCGATTTTACGGTGGTCACGCTCTTTCGCTTCTTCCAGCATACGCAAATGTTCTTTCAGCTCGTCCTTTTTGAAGAAAGCCGTTCCGTAAATCCGTTGAAGCATTTTGTTATCAGAGTTCCCTCTCCAATAAGCCCCTGCAATACTTAATAATTTAAATTCTTTTAGTTTACCTGTAGACGGAACATGAATGCCGCGGCATAGGTCGAAGAATTCGCCTTGTTCATAAATAGATACTTGTTGATCTTCAGGAATTGCTTCGAGAAGTTCCAATTTGTATTCATCATCAATTTCTTTGAAACGTTTTTCTGCTTCCGCACGGGATACATCGTGACGAATAATGGGTAAGTTTTCACCGATAATGCGTTTCATTTCTTTTTCTAACTCAGGCAAATCTTCAGCAGTGATCGGTGTAGGTGAATCGATATCATAATAAAAACCGTTTTCGATAGTAGGACCTATTCCTAGTTTCGCATCCGGGAATTTGCGTTTGACGGCTTGTGCCAAAAGGTGAGCCGTACTATGACGCAGAATGTCCAACGCTTCATCTGAAGTTGGCGTAATGATACTAATCTCTCCATCTGTATGGATTGGTGATTTCAAATCGATGAGCTGCTCTCCAATTTTTCCTGCTAATGCGCTTTTACGCAATCCAGGACTGATGGAGCCTGCAATTTCTTCTGTTGTGACGCCGTCCTCGAATTCTTTTACTGCACCATCTGGAAATGTTAAATGAATATTTTCTGGCATGTGTATGACTCCCTTTCTTTTTTTGAACGCAAAAAAGCCCCATCCCTAAAGGGACGAGGCTTGAGCTCGTGGTTCCACCCTTCTTCCTTCCATTCGCAAATATGCGAAAAGACCGAAGCTTTCGATCGGCTAACGGGCCGCTACCGTCATCAGCTACTTACTTTCACTGATGCTGCTCGGAGGTGGTAAATTTATCTTCTGCCTACAAGGGTTTCAGCCATGCCCCTGTTCTCTGGAAAGGTGAAAAATAAAGTATTGTCCTCTTCGATGCATGTTAACAATTTATTTATGTTGAACTGTGTAATAGTATAGAAAAATCTGAGCGTAATTGCAAGTGTAATTGAATAATTCTTTCAACAAAGCACGTTCAGAATGATTAATCCCGCCAGTTCTCCCCACCAAGTTTAAACGGTTGGCTGACCATTCGGATTCTCTCCATAATTCGCGCCGCTTTAATAGGCTCTTTTTCTCCACGCTGACTCGTTGTAAGGTGATGTTCTAATTCATTATAATTAAAATTGGATGTAAAGAATACAGGTAGCTTTTCTGCCATACGGTACTGCAAAATCGTGCCGAGCACTTCATCTCGAGTCCAAGTTGACATCGTTTCTGCTCCTATATCATCTAGCATTAAGACAGGAGCCCGCTTCACAAACTCCACTTTTTCGTCCAGTGTTTGGTTTTGGATCGATTGCTTCATCTCCCGTAGAAACTCCGGAACATACACTACTACAGTTTGGATACGTCTCGTTGCCAATTCATTCGCTAACGCACCTAAAATGAATGATTTTCCAATACCAAAGTTCCCAAATAGATAAAAGCCTCTTTCCGGAACTTTACCAGTAGACTCGATTTGATTCAGGAAATCTTTAGCTGCTCGCATGACGATTACACGACTATCTTCAGACAAGAAGTTGACGTCAGATAGACGCGCTTCCATTACTTCTTTCGGCATGTACATGCTGTTGACCATTTTCGAGATGTTTCTACGTTCATCTACCAACTGCTTCGTAGGACAGACTATATAATCCACGTCAATAAGGCGCTGTGCGATGACTAATTTCGGCTCAAAGCCTTTCATGACATTAATACACCCGTCGAGATTCGGACAGCGCTCACAAGCGTGGGAAGCCGTTGTAAATTCGTATAGTTTACCTAGACTGCGGTTGATCACTTCTGTATTGACCTCATCGGAATGATCGCTAATAAATTGTTGTACGGCCGGATCTTCCATTACCTCTGTTCGAAGCTCATCGTATTTTTGGGCTAATGAAGGAGCATTCACTACCCGTTTCATCGCATCCCCTATTCGTTCCATTTTATTTCACCTCTTATTCTTGAATCCCCAATTCTTTCAATAACTTCTGGCGTTCTTCCTCGACATTGAAATCATTAGGTTTGTCGGATTTCTCATTCTTTTTATCGCGCTTGTTAAACCATTCGGGAACTTTTTCTTCCCTAGTGGTCTTTCGATTTCTAGGCGTCGTTTTCTTCCCTTCTTTAAGCCACTTCATGTATTGATCATGTTCTTCTCTCGATAACTTCAAAGCTGTTTTCGCGTCATTCACTTGTTTATTCGCCCAATGGGAAGCAATGCGTTCGACAAAACTGCTCGTGATTTTGCCATCATTACGTAACATCACATATTGAAGCAAGACATTGACGACACCTACTGGGAACTTATGCAAATTAATTAGCCGTTCAGCAAGCTGAATGTCTACAAGGAACGGTTCTTTCTTGCTCACTTTACGCAACATTTCTTTTGGCGGAGTATGTTCTAGATAAAACAATAGTTCTTCGTCACGACTCATATTTTCTTTTGGTACTTCTTCGACGACCGGTTGCGTGAACACCGACTGTAATTTAGGCGGTTGCTTGGACGTATTCATCTTATAAAACTCGGCAGCTGCCTTGCGTACTTTTTCTTCCGTCAGCTGATGATTTTCATCCATCGCAATCATCACGACTTTTTGCATATCGAGTGGACTGAGTGAATATAAGAAAGCTAGCATGGCAATCATTTCCTGAGAAATAGTGCGCAAAGAAGCTTTAGGAATCATTTGTTCTGACAGACCGTTATAGAATAAATCAAAATTGAAATTTGCTACATAAAACGGTATGCCAGGAGGTTCACTCTTTCCTTGAAAATGCATTCCTGCAGTCAATTCCATCGCTTGATCGCCTCTTGCTGGTTTATAGACATCTAAAAATGTGCGAGATATATCTTGGTACTCATCTTTCGCAATCGGCTCCTCTAGAAATCGGCCACGTAACTGACGATACGGTTGCTCTCCGATTTTACTGAACAAAAACGTGGATAGAAGCGGATCACTGAAGAATGAAGGCGCATCAAGTGGCGGTAATAATTCGTAAATAAATGATCGTTTATCTATTTCTTGCTTTTTCTTATACGTACGCAATAATCCAATAGCTTCCAATGAAATCCTCGCTTCAAAAATGGCTTGAAGTGGAAATGAAGACATATTCATTAAATAATAGTGGGTGTGCTCTTGCGGTTCTCTGCTTTCCGCATCCGTCCAAAGGGTCATAAACAAACTGACCGCTTCAGGACCGATCAGTGGCTGATAAAATAGCGTCAGCATCTGTCGGTCATACGCAGAGAACGGATGAGCTAATTTCACTTCGAAGGAATCGACAGGCTGCAACTCAGTAAAAAGCATGTTAACTCTCGCCTCCCCTTCTAGATCAACATCTTACTCTTGTTCATCTTTCCTGTTTTGCAATTGTTGCAACTCATCAATAAAGACCGTGATGTCTTTGTAGTGGCGGTAAACAGACGCAAATCGTACATACGCAACCTCGTCCACGTCCACTAATCGTTCCATCACCATTTCGCCTACTTGTTCTGAATCTATTTCGACATTTCCTGAGCTTCTTAGTTCTTTTTCGATAGAACTAACGATTTCTTTTAAATGCTCGATCGGCACTGCGCGTTTTTCACAAGCGCGAATCAATCCTCTCAGCAACTTTTCACTGCTGAACTCTTCCCGGGTCTTATCTTTCTTTACGACAACTAACGGAGAGTGCTCCACTTTTTCAAATGTCGTGAAACGATAACTACATTTTTCGCATTCACGTCTTCGTCGAATGGAACGGTTTTCTTCCGCAGGCCGTGAATCAATCACGCGTGTTCCGTTGTAGTGACAAGCTGGACATAACATAGTTCGTTCCTCCGCATATTCATTAGTACTTTTCATTATAACAGAAACTGTCCATACAACAACAAAGGGACATAGAAAAGCACTTCATCCCGTGAGATGAAGTGCCGATTCATTCATTTATGAAGTGACTTTGTCAGTTAGTGCTGTAGCGACTTTTTTCGCCAATTGCACAACACGAGCTGAATAACCCCACTCATTATCATACCAAGCAAGCACTTTGATTTTACGATCGCCCATGACTATAGTAGATAGTCCGTCAAGCGTTGCGGATTCAGTAGTCGTATTGAAGTCAATTGATACAAGAGGTTCTGTAGTATAGCGAAGAATCCCTTTCATCGGGCCTTCTGCCGCTTTACGGAACGCGTTGTTCACTTCTTCAACTGTTACATCTTTTTCTACGTCCACTACCAAGTCCACAAGGGAAACATTCGGTGTCGGAATACGTAATGCCAAGCCGTGAATCTTTCCTTCAAGTTCAGGAAGTACAAGAGATAAAGCTTTTGCAGCACCTGTTGAAGTGGGGATAATGGATTCTCCGCAAGAACGTGCACGGCGTAAATCTTTATGTGGGTTGTCCAAGTTCTTCTGATCATTCGTATAAGCATGTACAGTTGTCATTAAGCCGTTTACAATACCGAATTCATCATTCAATACTTTAGCAACGGGTGCTAAACAATTCGTTGTACAACTCGCATTCGAAATGACACTATGTTTGTTCACATCTAATTTCTCGTCATTTACTCCGATTACAACCGTTACATCCTCATTTTTACCTGGAGCTGTTAAAATTACTTTCTTTGCTCCCGACTCCAAATGAAGTGCCGCTTTATCACGTGAGTTGAATACACCTGTTGATTCTATCACGATCTCTACGCCAAGCTCTTTCCATGGCAATTTCGATGGGTCACGTTCTGAAATAAGTTGTACACGTTTGCCGTCTACGACGATCGCATTTTCATCTGCAACAATTTCACCATCGAACACTCCGTGTGTTGAGTCATATTTCAAGAGATGTGCAATCGTTTCAGCTGGATATGTCGCATTGACAGCAACTAGATTAACATCGTCTTCCTTGATAATCTGGCGGAATACCATCCGTCCAATACGGCCGAGTCCGTTAATTGCAATTTTTGTAGTCATTAAAGGGATCCTCCTGCATGTATGTTATACTTTATATCCTTAATCGTTCATTAGTATAACACATTTTATCATTATGCCAACACTATAACACATTAAAATTATAAATTAATTCCCCACACTCATGATCTCGGTACAGCTTGCCAGTTTTCAAGGATGGCATCCAGCTGTTTTTCAGTTTCTTCCACTGTGTCGTTATTGTGAATAACCGCGTCAGCGCCTTGTTCTTTCACGCGCATATCCAACTGGGATGTGATTCTGGCATCTGCTTCCGCTTCTGTCAATTCATTGCGAGCCATCAGTCTCTGTTTTTGGATTGGCTTGGTGACCGAAACGACTATAATCTTTTCCACATAGTCTTGAAGCTTACTTTCAAACAATAAGGGAATGTCCATAATCACAGTTTGATAGCCTTGAGTTAAATAGTCTTCTTTTTGACTGACCATTCGCCCTCTGATGGCAGGATGCATCAATTCATTTAATTGTTGTCGTTTCATTTCATTGCCGAAAATAATTGCGCCAAGCTGTTCGCGATTCAGTGTACCATCTTCTCGTAACACCTCTTCACCAAATGTCTGTTGAATCTTTTTCAGCAAAGAACTACCTGGCTCTACGACTTCCCTCGCGATGACATCCGCATCTACAATAGGGTAACCTTTTTCACGCAACATATTCGCTACCGTACTTTTCCCACTCGCTATACTTCCTGTCAATCCGATGATCACGTTCATCACTCCTTATTTTTGGCAAGCTGGACAATAGACAGATGTTCTGCCCGCAATTTGCTTACTTTTAGTCGGTGTGTCGCATGCTACGCATGTTTTTTTACCGTACATATGCAGTCGATCTTGCATCGTTCCTGCGTTGCCGTTAACTGAACGGTAATCAGATATTGTACTGCCTCCTGCATCGATACTTTCTTGCAAAACACGTACAATTTCTTCAAACAATAAAACTTTACGCTTCTTGCTGATGCGTTCCGCTGTACGACTCGGATGGATCTTCATATGAAACAGAGCTTCGGTAGCATAAATATTGCCGCATCCCGAAATCACTTTGCCATCCATGATCACTTCTTTAATCGGTTTTCGTTTATACTTCGGAGTTTCTGCCATCGATAAAAAATGATCCAGCGCTTCTTCAGAGAAAGGTTCAGGTGCCATTTCTAACAATGGCGGAAAATCTTCTTCCGTCTGTAGCAGGCGCATTTCACCGAATCTTCGTATATCCGAATAGATGAGTAATCCGCCGTCTTCCATTTCCAAAAAGACATGGGCGTGTTTTCGAAACTTGTCTTCAGTAATTTCATCAGGAGAATTTACGACAAACCAAGCGCCCGTCATCCCCAGGTGGCTGACGAGCAAGTATGGTTGATGTTCTTTTACTAAATGAAAATATATATATTTACTGCGACGCACAATTTTCTCGATGTGCATATTTTCCATGCCGTCAAGAAAGTCGTCCACCGATTTCCCTTTAATAATCGTTTCTTTTCCAGCTGTTTTAGAAATGACGACGGTATCCGATACAGATAGCTGCTTCACCGTACGCCCTTCTACGAGCGGTGCGAGATCTCGCACCACTCCTTCTACTTCCGGTAGTTCTGGCATGTATATCACTCACTTTGTTTCGTACCAAGACTTGCCATAATTCCAATCGACTTTCAACGGCACATCGAGTTGAATCGTTTGTTCCATGACTTCCGGTACGATTTCTTTTAACTTCTCCAACTCTTCCATAGGCGCTTCAAAGATCAATTCATCGTGTACTTGTAGCAACATACGTGCTTGCATTTGTTCTTTTTCTAGTCTGGCATCCATATCAATCATCGCTTGTTTAATGATGTCCGCCGCCGTTCCTTGGATCGGTGTATTCATTGCCGTACGCTCGGCAAAACCTCGTAAGTTGAAATTCGAACTCGTAATGTCCGGCAAATAACGTCTGCGTTTCAATAATGTCGTCACATAGCCTTTTTGCTTGGCGTCAATAATACTGTCATCCATATACTGTTTGACGCCCGGGAAGC
This sequence comes from Sporosarcina ureae, assembly GCF_002082015.1. Taxonomy (GTDB): domain Bacteria; phylum Bacillota; class Bacilli; order Bacillales_A; family Planococcaceae; genus Sporosarcina; species Sporosarcina ureae_A. The sequence goes on from NZ_CP015109.1 coordinate 599,858, forward strand.
TCGCCAAATACGTATCGATAAATTCCCCCGCTTCTTTGCGGGTAATCGTTAAGCTTTGGGATAATCCATAATCACTGATGCCGTAGACAATACCAAAGTTGACCGCTTTTGCTGCGCGACGCATATTGCTATCGACTTCTTCT